>NZ_ONTA01000221.1:0-3116 GCF_900320625.1 Megasphaera sp. DJF_B143 | reverse complement strand
CCATTGCCGTATAGGCCGGATTGCCCGGATTAAACGCTCTCTGACAGAGTTCTCCTACTTCTTTACTGCGCATATCCAGTTCAGATGGCGCCGTTTCTCCAAATCCCGCCAGAATATCCCGGGCCAGCCGCACAGCTTCAAAAGGCATCTGGGTACAGGTATACTTACAGGTATGGGACATAAGCGGATTGGGGATCCAGAATCCGCTGGGGTGCTGGAATCCTTCGACGCCCGATGCCAGGGACAATCCGTACACCGTTTCGGCCGTCATGGCCATCTGGGTCAGCTTTGTGCGGATATGCCCGGCTTTCTGGACACCAATCATATCGGCAATGAGGCTGGCCGCACCACACAGGGCCGAACAGCCGCCGGCCTTGCAGCCACCGGCAGTCAGGCGATGGACAGCGGTGAAATAACTCAACAGGCGGCCGACATATTTTGTCTCGCCGCACATAAAGACCCGGTCATTGGGCACGAATACATGGTCAAAGTATACCAGAGCCTGATGGTCGGCATATTTTTTGCCCAGATCAATTCCTTCGATATCACCGCCGACTTCAAAGAAACGCTTATCCTGGGGCGTGCGGCCCAATACAAAGGTCAGGCCCGGCGTATCGGCCGGAACGGCACAGGCCAGAGCAAAATCTTTATCTTCAGGGCGCATATTAGTCGTCGGGACGATGACGATTTCGTGAGCGAACAAGATGCCTGTCTGGTTGCATTTATAGCCGCTGATGACGATACCGTCATCGCGTACTTCATTAATGTGTACGTATGCATCTGGATCAGGCTGTTCGTGAGGGGCCAGCGTGCGCAGGCCTTTGACGTCCGTCACTGTTACCGTACAGGTCAGGTCATTGCGTTGCACATAATCGAGGAATTTCATGAACCGGTCGAAGTAATGAGTTCCCAGATCCTGATCCATATCATAGCAGGCCGGACCCAGACCGGCAAAGGCTTCTGAACCGGTACAGCGGTGAGTACAACAGCCGACGACTTCCGCAAGAGCACGGGCAGCCCGGGTCTTGCGGTTTGCGTCTTCTGCCGAACGCAGGGGCGCATTGTAAATACTGACCGGCTGTCCGCTGAGATGGGATGGCACCGTAATCAGGTCTTTCCATTCCGGACGGCTCTGCAGGTCATAAATAGTAGAAATGGCATTAAAGCTGGCCGCCAGTGGCGGGAACGTCGTCAAGTCTTCGATTTTTTTGCCCAGAAAATAAACATTCATCGGTTTGCGGGCACGGATACTGGCTTGAAATTGCTCTTTTGTCATCAACATAGTGATTCCTCCTCCCGTACAGTCACAGCATCACACAATAATATGCATCTTTCTGGCTGCCTCCGTTAATTCTTCCCGGAAAGCAGGAGCTGCAATGCGAATCAGCGCTTTGGCACGCTGGGAACAGGTCAGCCCTTTCAGCCGTGCCATGCCGAACTCAGTAACTACATAATCGACATCGTTTCTCGTCGTACTGACACAGGCTCCTTCTGTGAGGACCGGTTTAATCTTGGACACTTTCCCTTTTTTTGCCGTTGCCGTAAAAGCGAGGAACGATTTTCCTCCTTTGGAAGCAGCGGCCCCACGGATGAAATCAATCTGCCCGCCTACACCGCTATAGTTCTTTGTTCCCATCGTTTCCGAGCATACCTGGCCGAACAAGTCGATTTCGATGCACGAATTGATGGAAATGACCTGATCATTCATAGCAATGACGCGGGGATCATTGACATACGATACGGGCAGGAAGGCGACACCGGGATTATTGTCAATAAAATCATAGGTCCGGCGGGAAGCAAAGGTAAAGGTCGCAACAGAGGTTCCGCGATGAATCCGTTTGCAGCCGTTAGTAATGACTCCGGCCAGTGTCAGATCAACCATGCTGTCGCAAAACATTTCACTATGTACGCCCAGATTCCGCTTATCGAGCAGGCTCTGTGCCACCGCATTGGGAATGCCGCCAATTCCCAGCTGCAGCGTGGCTCCATTGGGTATCTCGTCAGCAATCATCTGCCCGATGGCAAGGTCCGTATTGGTAACCGGCGGCGGATCGACTACTGTAATGGGGACATCATTTTCCCATATACCGTCTACTTCTGAAATATGGATAAAGGAACCAAACGACCGGGGCATAGTCGGATTTACTTCTACCAGTATTTTTTCTGCATGATGACGGACTTCACTCAAATCGGCCGCCGTACCGAAACTAAAATACCCGTGCTCATCCATAGGGGATACGGCAGCGTAAAACACATCCGGCTCAGGCAGGACACTGGTCCACACCTGTGGTACCTGACTGTAATGGGCCGGCATATAATCGCCGCGGCCTTCCCATATCATGTTCCTGTCATAAGCACTGACAAAGTGGGAAATGTGATAAATATATTTCTCCATACCGGCTTTCATGTACTCCTGCTGCCGGAGGGGAAGGAGTACACAATGGCGGATATGTTCCAGGTCCAGCTCAGGAGCATACGAGGCCAGTACCTGCAGAATTCCCGTCGGTTCCGCCACCTGCCCTGTGCTGACACAGACATCCCCGTTTTTGAACTGCCTGGCCAGGGATTCAGCCGTCATCTTCTTTTCTTCGTACATGCGCTGCCATTGATTCATCATGTCCGCCTCCTTTTCCCTCCATTTACATGATTTGAGATGGGATATTTTTTCCTTGCCCCTTTTCTCCCGTCTCTACAAGTATATATGAAATAATCGCGCCAATTATTCGTGAGCAAACGGAATGGGGCCGGAGCCCATGATTCAGGCATCGAAAAAAAAGAAGCGTTTCTTTGTGATGTCATTTTGCATCATCAAAAAAACGCTATATCAGAAATGCCGGCTGAACCGTGAGATCATCCCCTATAAAAAGACCGATTTCTGATGCAGGATTACATCAGAAAATATGCAGTCCTGCATCAACAGCCGGATATATTTATTTTTTCTTTCCCAGGGACAGACCGTACTTCTGCATCTTCCGGGATATAGTAGACTGATCAATATGCAGTACATCTGCCATGGCCCGTGTCGAACGGCACTGGGCTGCCGTCATCTGGAGCACTTTCCGCTCCACTTCGGCCATAGTCTGGTTCCACGGGGCCACACGGCGTATAGTGACGAT
>NZ_ONTA01000107.1:0-6901 GCF_900320625.1 Megasphaera sp. DJF_B143 | reverse complement strand
TCAGGCAAAAGTAGCAGGCCGGAGCATCGGCCTCAGGATTAATCCTGAATGGTCTACTCAGGACGGGCATGATATTTATGACCCCTGTGCTCCCGGCAGCCGGCTGGGAACGACACGGGAGCAGTGGAACGCCATGATGACCGACGAGGGGAAAGCGCTCCTCGACGGCCTCCATTTCCATACATTGTGTGAACAGGATGCGGATGATCTGGCTACGACCCTGAAAGCCGTAGAGACGACATTCGGTGATATCCTGCCCCAGATGAAGTGGCTCAACATGGGTGGCGGTCATCACATTACCCGTCCCGGATACCAGATAAATCTTCTCGAAGACTGTATCCGCACGGCGCAAAAAAAGTGGAATGTCCAGGTCTATCTCGAACCGGGAGAAGCCTGTGCCCTTCATGCAGGCTATCTGGCAACGCGTGTGCTGGATGTGCTGACCAATGGCAATACGAAGATTGCCATTGTCGATACCAGCGCGGCCTGCCATATGCCGGACGTACTGGAAATGCCATACCGGCCGCCACTGTTTGGAAGCGGAGAAGCCGGCGCGCGTCCTTATACGTATCGTCTGGGCGGGCCGACCTGCCTGTCTGGTGATGTCATAGGAGATTACAGCTTCGATAAGCCTCTTGAAGCAGGTGATTTGCTCCTTTTCGGTGACATGGCTATTTATACAACTTGTAAAACTAATACATTCAATGGTATGCCTCTTCCGGACCTCTACGTTCGCCATGAAACGGGCACGATAGAAGAGTTATGCCATTTCGGTTATGACGATTTCCGCTATCGTCTGGGAAAATAGAAACAAAAAAACTTGCCGCACAACGATTTTTACCGTTGTGCGGCAAGTTTTTTTGTGCGTTCAGTCTGTTAGCAATTTGCTGGACAGGTTGTTTTGCAATGGCGTATCCAGATGGAGTATCATCTTTTCCTGACTCAGGACGGGATCGCCGGTGCACAAGGCTTCGTAGATGGCCTTGTGTTCTTTCAGGGTCCGCTCTATGACGCCTTCTTTACGCAGGGAAACGAGAGAGAAATCACTGCTGCGGACGCGGTTGTTTTTGATGATATGGTAAAAATGTTTGTTCTTTGTCGAAGAAATGATGATATTATGGAATTCTATATCAAGGATACAATATTTATCGGCTGACTGATGGTCGTATACGGCCTTTTCCTGGAGTTTCAAATTTTTATCGAGCATGGCTATTTCACTACGGGATGGATCTGCAGCATAGCAGGAGGCCAGGAAAGCGGCACAATACCCCTCGATGGCACAGCGCAGCTGGTAGAGTTCGATGATTTCCCGGCGGGTCACTTCGTGGAGCTGGAATCCCCGGCTGGGAAGGACATCGACGAGGTTTTCCTGACTGAGGCTGAGAAGCGCATCGCGGACCGGCGTGCGCGACATATTCAATGAGGCTGTGATGGCTGCCAGAGAATAGATTTTTCCCTTTTCAAAGGCTCCGTCCATAATCTGGGCTTTTAAATATTCATAAGCTTTATCTTGTAATGATTTACGTGATTGCATGACATCACATCCTTTTGTTTTTTACAGATACTATATTTATTATATACTTACTGGCAAAGTAATTCCAATAGGACGGTTAAAACTATTTTGTATAATAAAATAACCAGCAATGATATTTTAGCAATATAACTATTATTGACAAACATATATGAGCGATTATAATAATAGTATACCGGTATACCGGTATATCGGTATACCGGATGTGCGTAAATTATAAATTCTAGAATATTATTTTAGAGAGGAGAGAGTATTATGTTCAGGTTCATGCACACAAAACTCCCGGAATTTATTAAAAAAATGTATGTTGCTGTCCACGATGTGGACGACACAAAGACGATGGAAGTCCATGGTCTGGAAAGTCTTCACAGCGCCAAGATGCAGTCGCTGCGTACGGGCCGTATTGAAGAAGCAGTCCATGAAATCGCCGGACGGGATGATGTCAAGCATGTAGAAGTTCTGGTTCTGCCCCGTGTCCCTGAAACGATGCATACGGTTCTCATTAAGGGCAAAGATGAAAACGGCAAGACGACCAAGATTATTATGGAAGTCATCAATATTATCCATCCGACGGAAGAAACGGAATTTGACGGTTGTACGGATATTGAAGACAGAAGACCAAAACTGGGTCTGCACTAAGGAGGCGCATACATCATGAAATATAGAGTTCTTCCCGGCGGGGATATAGATGATAAGATTATACCTGTATCGGTCGTATTTCTCGATGTCAAGGAAATTGAAAAAAGTGGTCTTTCCCAGGATGATGCTATCCGCAAAGTAGCAGCTACCATTCAGGGACCGGCAGCTATCAATGTATTTGATATGGATGCTGTGACGACTACTAGTGACGGCATTGTCGTCGAAGGGGCCATCGTCCGCATGGGGGCCTCCGATAATGGTAAAGTTAATAATGAATTCGGCATCCTGCCCATGCAGGAAATCATTCTCTCCGATGAACTCGTAGAAAAAGAACCCCATCTGAAACAGTGGAAGAAATTGTTCCCTGAAAAGAAGATGTTCCGCGGGCCGAATCCGAAAGATAAGAAGATTCCTGTCCATAACGTCGTCATTACCGGCCGGGCGTCCAATAATAATTCGGCAACAGAAATGATGAATATCATCACTATGGATGAAGTCCTGTTCCCGATTCTGGGCCAGCTCGAATGCATGCATCACGGCGATGTCCTCGTAGGCATGACCGGCCAGGTCATTTCGGTCGGTATCGGCATGACCGTTGCAGAAATGTATGGCCGTGTATTCCCTCATCCTCAGTTTGAAGCCGGCGATACGGCTCATGGCTCCGGTGCCTATGCCAAGACGCTGAAACAGTACATTCCCTGCATCGTCTGCGATAAGAAAGTCATTGCCCGCCTGACCATCCGTGCTCTCCAGTGCGGCTGTGTACCGGCCCGGGATATCGGCTGCTCGCCTGTTGTTCTGTCCATTGCCCGTGCTATGGGGACTCCTATTGATTTCGACCGCATCACACCGGCTGCTCAGGCTGAACTGGACAGTGTCGGCTGCACGCGCGAATGGATGAAACAGACCTCCCATATGACGGCAGAGGAAGTCATCGCTCACGCCGATGAAATCCTGCCGGGTGTGGAACAGGCCAAGAAGTATCATGCAGATGATCTGCTGGTAGAAAAAGAAATCTGATAGAAACAGGGGATTTGCCATGGCTGATGAAAATATTATTGTCTATACGGATAAAACAGTCGTCAAAGTGCAGGGCCTCGATGTCAAGGGACTGGATACGCGGGCGCTGGAAAAAATCCTGATGGATAAATTCCATTCTGTCGTCCGGGTCATCGGCGTTACCGGTTCATCTATCGATATGGATATATACGGCATCGATCCGGAACAAATAGAGAAAGATGAACATGGCCTGATCCAGGCTATCTCAACGACAGAAGGGGTCACAGCGACAGAACTTGCCAAACTGGCAGGGGCAGAAAAAATTGTGCCTGTCGATATCAATCACATTCCTCAGCGGGATCATGACTACTGTGCCCGGGAAAGGTGGCTCCATCATGATTGATACGGCGACGATTATTCCTACGGGTGACGAAATCAAAGCGGGTATCGTCTTTGATACGGACAGCGCGGCCGTCGTACAACAGCTGGTGCGCTACAATCCGGAAATGCAGATTACCCGCATCGCACCGGTAACGGATGAAGAAGATAAAATAGAACAGGCTATCCGCAAGGCAGCTGCCGCATCGGATCTGGTCGTTCTCATCGGGGGAAGCGGTGGCGGACACCGCTACAGTTCTACACTGGGAAAAGATTTTACTCATACGGCGTTGGAAGCGATGTTATCGCCCAGTGCCAGCCGGCAGCTCTTTGGCAAGAACGGACATTTGTGGAGCTGCCTCGTCTGTGGCCGATTGGGGGATGCGCTGGTTTTAAACCTGCCAGGTCCGTTTGTCGAAGCCAGCGCAGCGATTGAAGCATTTGTGAAAAACGCCGCGTCAGACGATTTGGAAAGGATCAACGCAGCCATGGCGGAGGCTGTGAGAAAGCAGTACCCCTGATGAATGATTACAGGGTACGTCTGTATCAGACCTGTCTGTATCAGATGCCGGCAGCTGTTGGCATCTGGTGCAGGGCAGGGGACCTGGAGGGCCTTGATGAGCATTTCAGGCGGAAGCTGACAGCGTATAGAGGGAAAGACGTGCGGTGTATTACGGACCCGGTAGCACTCGATCAGTACCTGGCAGACTATGTAACCTGGCTCTGCCCCGTTTCCGTCGTGGCGGCGGCTGCTAATATAGCGGCCTGGCATAATGGACCGCGGACAGGCGGCATTATCGGATCGCTGGGAGGAGAAGTTCATGCCATTGACGAACATATGGTGGAAATCCTTCCTCAGGTCTGGTGTCTGTCGTATCCCGGAGGTCCGGGACTTCTGTTGCAGGGAAGTCGGCAGGCAGCCTGGAAAGTACGGGAATTTCTGGAATATCCGGGTAAACAGTATACCTGCGATGAAATACGGGCGTATTTAAAACAGCAAAAAGTTGTTACTTATTTATATGTTACCGATGGCAGTGGAGGAGAGGGAATCCTTGTCGGTGGCGATGGACAAAAAGAAGAACAGATTTGTTTATCAAATAACAACATAGAGATTTAAATAACAACGGTATGATTTAAAAAGAACGTATGCAAGACAAATTGTTCGTGATGATCGTGAAGAAAGAGAGATGAAACGTGACATGTTAGATTTGAAAAAGCAGGAACTGCCTCATCTCATACGGGTACGGCAGCATTTTCCAACAGATTGCATCAGTGATATTCCGGTTGCTGTGCGGCAGGAACTGGATAAACTGACGCTGAATGATAAACTGCGCGATAAACAGATTGCCATTACGGCTGGCAGTCGGGGAATTGCCAATATTGCGACTATCATCCGCAGCATCGCTGACTATGTCAAGACAAAGGGAGGCCATCCCTTCATTGTTCCTGCCATGGGGAGCCACGGTGGTGCAACGGCCCAGGGGCAGATCGATGTATTGAAAGGATATGGCATTACAGAAGAAACGATGGACTGCCCTATCCGTTCATCCATGGAAACAGTATATCTGGGAGAAACGGAAAATGGTGCGCCCGTATATTTTGACAAGAATGCCTATGAATCGGATGGCATCATTGTCTGCAACCGGGTTAAACCGCATACTGATTTTTCGGCACCCAATGAAAGCGGCATCGTAAAAATGATTGCCATCGGCCTGGGCAAAAAAGACGGCTGCTCGGCCATGCATGCCCATGGACTGGCCCAGTCTATTGCCCAGTCCTGCAAGGTATCGCTGGAGAAAGCCCCCATTCTCTGCGGTCTGGCTATCGTCGAAAATTCCAATGATCAGACATACCTCCTCCAGGGTGTGCCTGTAGAAACGTATATCGAAACCGATGCAAAACTCCAGCTTCTGGCCCGCAGCCTCGTGCCACATCTGCCGGGAAGTCAGTATGATCTGGTTGTCGTAAAGGAAATAGGTAAGATTTACAGCGGGACCGGGATGGATACTAAAGTCATCGGCCGCATCCGCGTTCGTGGCGTAGAAGAACCGACGAGTCCGGATATTCATATGCTCGTTGCTCTGCGCATGAATGAACATTCCTATGGAAATGCGTTAGGCATCGGCCTGGCTGATATTACGACGAAAGGTCTGGTCAGCCAGATTGACCGGGAGTCTATGTATTCCAACCTCATTCCTACGACGTATCTTGAACGGGGGAAGATTCCTGTATATTTCGACACGGAAGAAGAAGCAATCAGCCAGGCTTATGCGCTGGCCAATCCCGGACCGGATGGACGCATTGCAATCATAGAAAACACGCTTCACGTACAGGAGTTGTTGGTCTCGGCTCAGGTAGTGAAAGAAAATCCGGAACTGGAAGTTTTGGAACAAGATGTGCCTGTTGCATACACACCGGACGGCATACTCGATGTGTAACGAATGTAGAGTGACCTGATTCATCTATTCACTGGAGGTGTCATATCATGAATGATGGGAAACAGATTTCGAAAGTTAATGTCGTAGGGGCGTTATCCATTGCGGCACTCATGTTCAGTAGTTATGTAGGGCCGGGGTTTGCCGCAGGGACGCAGACCGTTGCCTATTATCTGAAAGCCGGTTCGGCAGGCGTCATCTGGGGACCACTCCTCGTCGGAATCCTTACTTTTGTCTGGTGCTGGCTGACCTTTGAATTCAACCGGATATACAAACCAAAAGATTATCGCGAACAATCCGATATGATTTATAAAAATCCGGCTGTACGGCAGGTACTGGGAATATTTAAAGATATTTTCTCCATGGTTCAGATTTTCCTCGTAGCCGCCGGTATGATTTCTGGTGCCGCTATTATTCTGGAACAGACCTTTGGTATTCCTAATATGGTCGGGACCCTTCTCTTTGGCGTTTTCATGATTGGTTTTACGTTGAAAGGCGCGAATCTGGTCATGAAACTGGGCAACACCCTGACTATTTTGATTATTGCCATCATTATTTTCATTTTCTTCATCAGTATCGGCATCTGTTGGCCGGCTGCAGACCAATTCATTGAATCCGGTTCGACCGCTGCTGATTATGGCCTTACGACGGGCTATGCCTGGGTCATTGTTTTCTCGTCGATCATTCTCTTTACCTGTGGTGCCAATGCGGCTGTTCCGTCCTGCCTGGTAACCATCCGGAGCAAGAAAGATACCTTCCTGGCCGCTCTCGGTACGGCTGTTCTCTGCGGTGGCGGTACGATGCTCTGCACCATCTTGTTTGCCGCTGGCATGCCTCATATTACAAAAGAAAGCATCCCCATGCTGTATCTCCTTCACGATATCGTCCATTCTGCTGACTGGACACGGTATCTCTATGT
>NZ_ONTA01000202.1:0-2479 GCF_900320625.1 Megasphaera sp. DJF_B143 | reverse complement strand
GCCGCGGGTTATATGGTTCGGATCTGGCCATCAGTACGACGGGAATTGCCGGTCCATCCGGCGGCAGCAGAGAAAAACCTGTTGGCCTGGTCTATACGGGGATTTCCGGTCCGCGGGGGACCGTAACCCATAAGGATATCTATCCCGGCGACCGGACAGAAGTAAAGCGCCGTGCCGCGACACGGGCTGTCTATTATGCCGTTCAATATCTTTTGGAACATACAGAACAGGAGTAGACTATGGAAGAAAAACAAACAGCACTGGAAAATGCTATGCGCAAAATTGAAAAAGATTTTGGCAAAGGAGCTATCATGCGCCTTGGCGACATAGCGGACAAAATGAATATCGAAGTAATTTCATCAGGGTCCCTTGCCGTCGATCTGGCTGTCGGTGTCGGAGGATATCCCCGCGGCAGGGTCATCGAAATTTATGGACCGGAATCTTCCGGGAAAACGACGCTGGCTCTCCATGCCATTGCCTCGGCACAAAAAGGAGGCGGCATTGCCGCGTTTATCGATGCGGAACATGCGCTCGATCCGGTATATGCCCGTCATCTTGGCGTCGATACGGCCAATCTGCTCGTTTCCCAGCCGGATAACGGGGAACAGGCCCTGGAAATCACGGAAGAACTCGTACGCAGCGGTGCCGTCGATATTATCGTCGTGGACTCTGTCGCAGCCCTGGTACCTAAAGCCGAAATTGAAGGAGAAATGGGCGATTCCCACGTGGGCCTTCAGGCACGCCTCATGAGCCAGGCCCTGCGTAAACTGACGGGGATTATTTCAAAATCCAAGGCTATCGTTATTTTCATTAACCAGCTCCGTGAAAAAGTCGGCGTCATGTTTGGCAATCCTGAAACGACGACCGGCGGCAGGGCACTCAAATTCTATGCTTCTATCCGCATGGAAATCCGCAAGGGGGAAGCCATCAAGCAGGGCGGTGAAGTCATTGGCAACCGTGCACGGGTAAAAGTCGTCAAAAATAAGGTGGCGCCGCCATTCCGCAACTGTGAATTCGATATTATGTACGGGACGGGGATTTCCCGGGAAGGGACTATCCTCGACCTGGGGACATCAATGGACATTATCGAAAAAAGCGGGACCTGGTATTCCTACAAGGGCGAACGACTGGGACAGGGGAAGGAAAATGTCAAACTGTTCTTGAAAGATCATCCTGAAATCGCCGACGAAGTGGAACATATCATCCGCGATACACTGGCGGCAGAACCAGAAAAATTCGATGCTGTCGTCGAAGAAGTCCATGAAGCAGAAGAAGCCGGCGCGGCTGAAAGCCTGGCAGAACCTTCCGGAGAAGCCTGATAATGGATTATAATGAAGCCTATGCCAGGGCACTGCGGCTGCTGAATATCCGTTTTCTCAGTGAAGGCGAACTGCGCCGCAAACTGCAGGTCCGTGGCACGGGAAATGAAGTCATTGACGACGTTCTGGAGACACTGCGGCAGGAACATTTTGTGGACGACCAGCGCCTGGCAGAGGCCGTGTATGCTTACTATGCCCGTAAAGGACAATACGGCCACCGCTACATTGTCAGCCGGTTGCAGAAGCGGCAGCTGCCAGTGCCGGAGAACACACCCTGCGTCGATGAAATGACCGTGGCGGAACAACTGGTATCCCGGCGTTTCAAAGAAGGAACAGAGCCGCGCAAGATTGCCCGGTTTCTTCAGTACCGTGGTTTTTCTCCCTCTGTCATCAGGGAAATCCTCAGTGGCTTTGGCTGGTAAAACGTGGTCATTATGCTATTGGCTGGCGTATAAATTATTCATATGGTCTATGAGTTTACCTTGACATCAGTATAAAAAAAATTTACAATTATAAGAGCCGGTTTTCTATACTGGTCATATATTTTGCATAATTGCAGGTTTTTTGAAAATGATGTAAATGAAATAATTACACATATAAAAAGCCGGACGCATGTTCGGCTTTTTATGGTGAAAAGGGGGTGAAAACTGAATATGTTAGCTATCATTGCTGCAGCCGTAGCTTGTGGAATCATTGGTGTCGGGACGGGCTATTTTTACCGCATGAAAATTGCCGAAGGCAAAATTGGCAAGGCGGAAGTAGAAGCGGAACGCATTATCTCTACGGCACGGCAGAATGCAGAATCACGGAAAAAGGAATTGGTCCTCGAAGGAAAGGAAGAGGTCCATAAGCTGCGCAGTGATGCGGAACGGGAAAATAAGGAACGCAGAAATGAATTGCAGCGCATGGAACGACGCCTGTTGCAGAAGGAAGAACATCTGGATAAGAAATCCGATTCCATGGAAAAACGCGATGAAGCTCTGCAGCGCAAAGAAGAAGAAATCACCAGGACACAGGAAAAGATTGAGTTGCTGCACAGCCAGCAGATGGAAGAACTGGAACGTATTTCCAGCCTTACCTATGATGAAGCCAAGGAACTCTTGCTGAACAACGTAAAAACGGAAGTTAAGCATGAAACGGCGATGCTCATCAAAAGCCTG
>NZ_ONTA01000173.1:0-3563 GCF_900320625.1 Megasphaera sp. DJF_B143 | reverse complement strand
TCTTCGGATTCCTTCGTGGTCTTCACGTAAAGGACGCCAGTCATATTGATACAGCCACTAATGACTTCATCCCCTTGCTGCACATCTCTGGGCAGGCTTTCTCCTGTCAGGGCACTCGTATTGAGGCTCGATGTCCCACGAAGGACCACGCCATCCAAGGGCACCCGTTCACCGGGCTGGACGACTATCGTCGTACCTAAAGCTACATCATCCGGGTCGACTTTTTCCAGTTTACCATCCCGTTCTATATTCGCATAATCAGGACGGATATCCATGAGGGCACCGATATTCTTCCGGCTGCGGCCAACAGCATAGCTTTGGAACCATTCGCCGATTTGGTAGAACAACATGACAGCAATACCTTCCAGGTAATCACCGCTCTGCTCATAAATGGCTAAAGCAAAGGCGCCCAGCGTAGCAATGGTCATCAAGAAGTTTTCATCAAAAATGCGGCCATTCACGATTCCCTTTCCAGCCTTCCGCAGGATATCATAGCCGATGATACCGTAAGCAACCAGATAAAGGGCCAAACGCAGCCACCCCTGTACCGGGATAAATTGAAGTGCCATAAGCCAAACAGCCGTAATCCCGATGCGCCAGAGCATCCGTTTCTGTTTATCATTCATCAGTTGTCCCTTCTTCCTGCTTTATTTTACGTGAATTTCACAATCCGGTTCGATTTTTTTGCAGTCCTTGACGACTTGTTGCATCACCTGTTCCGGATCGTAGTTTTCTTCAAATTTAATAATCATCTTTTGTAACATGAAATTTACCGTCGCCTCAGCTACCCCTTCTGTTTTTCTGGCAGCATCTTCCATCAGGTTGGCACAATTAGCACAATCTACATCGATCTTATACGTTTTCTTTTTCATGATAATCTCTCCTCTAAAAATAATATGAACGATTGCTCATTTGTTCAATCGTTGTGCTTGAAGTATAATATGCCTAATCAAAATCGTCAATGTCCCTTTCCTGGTTCCTGCTAAAAGGGATAAAGGAATGTCTAAACAGGCGAAAAAGGAGACGTACCATATGAACGATCCGACCAATACCCTCATTTATGAAATCAAAAATTCCCTTCCTCCAGACAGTACACTGAAACATCAAGTTCTATTCCCAGGCATCCTCCTGGCCCGATATCGGCTACAAGGAGCGACCTGTACGGTTCAACATTCAAGCTGGCCCGGTCTTTATATTTTCAGCAACGGTCGTGAAGGAAGTATGGGCTGGCAGTTAAATTCAGGCAAACAAATTTATCTGCATCGCCAGGCTTTTGCCTGCCATGCCGCATCAGCCTGTACCCAAGCAATCCTTTCCCTGCCAAACGGTTTTTATGAGGGCCTGTCTCTTTTTTTCAATCTTCCCGTAATAAAAGAACAGCCGCCATCGCTGTTCGAGGAAGCCGGTTTGCATTCATTTCAGCTTCTCGCTGCATGCTTTCCTGACGAATCTGGAGAGGCTTTCTGGCAAAATGATACGGAATTACAGCGGATTATTTCCTTTTTTTGGGACCAGCCAGCCCTTCTCTCGAACGCTTATGAAAAGTTAAAAGTTTTAGAACTGTTGCTCCATTTAAGCCGCTTACCCCTTCATAAGCGTCAACATTTATCTGCTTATCCATCGGAACAAGTGGCCTTAGTACAAAAAATCCACTACGATTTATTACAAAAATTGGACCAGCGCATCACAATTGACACACTGGCCCAACAATATCTCATAAATCAGACGACTTTAAAAAACGTATTTAAAGCAGTCTATGGTACTTCTCTGGCAGCCCATATCAAAGAGCACCGTCTGCTGCAAGCTGCGGAACTTCTCTGCCATAGTCAAGATTCAATGGCAGAAATCGCAGCCAAAGTCGGGTATGAAAGCCAGAGCCGATTTTCTGCAGCTTTCAAAAAACGTTTCGGTGAATTACCTACGCAATATCGGAAAACACATTAGAAAGAAACCCATTCTCCATCATTGGGCATAATATAATGGTCCACCCCACGGGCCATGAGCCGGCTGCGCAGAGTATATCTCGTCAAAGAGGCATGGGCTACATTATCCAGATGAGTAAGAAGAAGCTGAGACTGCGGAACAGTCTTTGCTACACAAGCTACATCTTCATCGCCCATGATGAGCCGGCCATTTTCTACAGTTTCAGCCGCACAAGCATTTAATGCGACGACATCAGGGCGATACGTTTTCAGCGTATTTTCCACTTCAGGATACCATACGGTATCACCAGCGACATAAAGGGTAGGTTCGTCTGCGCTCTGGAAGAGGATCCCCATAGCGTCACCGCAAGGAACGATGGTACCATGGCGTGCCGGCATATGTTGAAGGGTAAGGCCCTCGAGAGTCAACGGAGACTTAGACAAAACCTGTACATCTTGAAATCCAGACTTTTCAAAAATGGCTGCGTCCTGTTCATTCTGCACAAAGACAGGAATGGACTTATCCAAAGGCTGGCCTACGGTCCCATCGGCAGCTATATCAACATGGTCTGGATGGATGTGCGTTACGATGTAATAATCGACACCATTCAGAATTTCCTGCGGTGTCTTAGGCAGTCCATAAATCGGCATGGCAATTTCCATTTTAACCGGGTCCGGAATCATGTATGGCTTCCCCGGAATATCTCCGAAACTACCAAGGCTTCCTTTTCCACAAAGCCAGGGGTCAATTAAAAAGGTCTTCCCTTGATATACAATTTTAAGTGTAGCATTGCGAATCTGCTGAATGTCCATTATTTTCTCTCCTTTATTCTTTACAATAAATATTTTTATTGACACTATGTTCAATATCTATTATATTAAACGCAAGAAAACATTCAACAGTCACCTTCGAGGAAGTGTCTGATAATGGACACATCTCCCAAATTGTCTAGAAAGTAAGGAGGTATCCTTCATGACGCAAAAGTTAGATCGTCGCACCCGCTATACGCGTTCTGTTATCAAGCAATCTTTTTTGGAACTGCTCCAAAAGTATCCCTTTCCGAAAGTCACAGTCACGGCTATCTGCAAAAAGGCGGAAATTACACGGGCTACGTTCTACTTGCATTATATGGATATCTATGCCTTGTTAGACGCCATCCTTGAGGAAGCGCTGCATTTATCCGAAAATACAAATCCTGATAAATCCTTGGCCGATTTTCTTTACCAAGCCAGTCAATCAAATGAAGGGGACTCTTTCATCAAGAATAACTATACTATGCTGCCCGTCTGTCAACGCATCGCAGATTCCCCTTGTTACCAAGCACTCTTTTCAGATAAGACCTTAGGGCCTTACATCTTAGAATATATTTTCACACATGAAAAAGCTCAAATGATTTCATTTTTACAAAATCAACTTCAGATTGATGCAACATTAGCGGAAAATCTCTACTTATTCCTGGTCAGCGGGGCTTTTACCATCAACCAGCATCATAAATGGAAAAAAGACGAATCATGGTTCCAGATTCAGGCTATGCTGCTGCGTCTCATTTACCATGGCATCCAGGGGTTGAAAAAATAAAAAAGGACTATCTCATGATGGCAGATGCCTTCATGAGATAGTCCTTTTTACAGTATGGCGGA
>NZ_ONTA01000279.1:0-10921 GCF_900320625.1 Megasphaera sp. DJF_B143 | reverse complement strand
TATTACTGCGAGCATTATTATGACTCGTAATGTACGTGGGATCGCCAGAAAGGAGATATCCAACAATCTGATTAATAGGATTATACCCTTTCTCTTCCAGAGCGTGGTACACGTCTTCCAAAATCATGGAAGCAACGGTCTGTTCCTCATTTCTGTTTTTTACGATCATCGTTTCATCACTAATTGCCATGTTTGTCACATCCTTTATTTATGATGGCAGGACATCATCCCAGTAGATTCTTGACCATGTCTTTACCTGCCTGAAGTGCCGCATCAACCTGTTCAGGCTGTTTACCGCCAGCTTGTGCCATATCAGGGCGGCCACCGCCATTTCCGCCAGCAGCCTGGGCTGCCGCCTTAATGATTTTTCCAGCATGAAGGCCCTTTTTCGTATCGCCTTTATCTACTTTGCAGACAAACTGCACTTTGCCATCCGCTACGGAAGCCAGGAGAACTACGCCATGACCCGACTTAGCCAGTACTGTATCTGCCAGTTCACGCAGACTATCCATCGAATCGGCCTGGGCAGCTGCCGCAATGACAGGAATGCCTTCTATTTCTTCCCGGCTGGCTAAAATCGCATCAAGATTGGAAAGGGCAGCATCTTTTTTAAGTTGCTGCAATTCTTTTTCCGTGTCTTTAAGCTGCCCCAGGAGATGACCTACTTTTACTGCTACATCGTCAGCCTTGACTTTCAATAAAGCCGCCAGATTGCGGATGACTGCTTCATCGGTTTTGGCTTTTTCAAGAGCTGCTGCCCCCGTAACGGCTTCTATGCGGCGTACTCCTGTTCCTGTACCTGTTTCAGAAAGAATCCGGAAGGAGCCGATGACAGCCGTGTTGGTTACATGGGATCCACCACACAATTCACAGCTGAAATCACCGACTGAAACGACACGTACCCGATTCCCATACTTTTCGCCAAATAATGCCATGGCACCTTTTTCTTTTGCTTCTTGCAAGGCCATTTCTTCAATAGTAACCGGTACATTTTTCAATATTTCTTCATTGACCAGTGCTTCTACTTTTTCCAGTTCTTCTGCTGAAACGGGGGAGAAGTTTGTGAAATCAAAACGCAGATGTTCCGGCGTTACCAGCGAGCCAGCCTGATTGACATGATTCCCCAGAACCTTTCGCAGTGCAGCCTGGAGCAGGTGCGTCGCCGTATGATTACGGGCAATTGCCAGGTTCCGTGCTTTATCTACAGTGATATCTACGGCATCGCCAGTCTGGATCTGACCTTCTGCTACCGATGCGATAAGATATACCAGGCCATTAGGCAATGCCTTGGCATCTGTTACGCGCACCGATCCTTCCGGGGCTTTTAATATCCCCGTATCGCCGAGCTGGCCTCCTCCTTCAGCATGGAACGGATTAGAATCAAGAATAATCGTAACTTCTTCTCCATCCCCGGCCTGCTGCACTTCTACCCCTTCCCGGCCAATCATGACAATATGTCCGTTTACGGCTTCCGCATCATTTATCAGAATATCCTGATCAAGTTTTGTCGTATCCGGTACGGCTACCTTTGCTGATACTTTCGTACGGGCAGCACGGGCACGTTCCTGCTGTTCTTTCATGGCTTTTTTAAAGCCTTCCATGTCGAGCGTATATCCTTTTTCTGCAGCAATTTCTTCCGTTAATTCAACAGGGAAGCCAAACGTATCGTAAAGTTTAAACACTTCACTGCCCGCAAGGATTTTCGTGTCATTAGCTTCTTCCATCATCTGATGCAACAAGTCCAGTCCCTGTGCCAGAGTAGCGCTGAACTGGCGTTCTTCCGTATCGATGACTCTTTTAATAAGGCTTTCATATTGTTTAAGTTCCGGATACTCTACGCCGAGGATATCTATAACCGTATCGACGAGAGAGCTGAGGAACAGATGGTCAATTCCCAGGAGCCGGCCGTAACGGACTGCCCGGCGGAGAATACGGCGAAGTACATAGCCACGCCCTTCATTGCTCGGAAGGATGCCATCACTGATCATCACCGTAATAGCCCGGATATGGTCAGCAATGACTTTCATGGCCATTTTCTGATCAGGCTGGGAATAATCACCACCACTGATTGCAATGACTTTTTCGATAATAGGGAATATCAGATCGGTTTCAAAATTCGATTCTTTCTGCTGGATGACGGAAGCCAGCCGTTCCAGTCCACAGCCTGTATCAATATTTTTCTTGGCCAGCGGTTCATATTTCCCATCTTTTGTACGATTATACTGGGTAAAGACAAGATTCCAAATTTCCAGATACCGGTCGCAATCACAGCCTACAGTACAGGTCGGTTTGCCACAGCCCCGTTCCGGACCAAGGTCATAGAAAATTTCACTGTCCGGACCACAGGGACCTTCACCGATTTCCCAGAAATTATCGTCAAATTTGAAAATGCGTTCATCAGCCAGGCCAATCATATTATGCCAATAATCATACGCTTCTTTATCGTCCGGATAAATAGTTACATACAACTTATCCGGGTCCAGTTCGATAACCTTCGTGAGAAATTCCCAGGCCCAGGAAATAGCTTCTTTCTTGAAGTAGTCGCCAAAGGAAAAGTTGCCGAGCATTTCAAAAAACGTATGATGGCGGGCAGTACGGCCTACATTATCTATATCATCTGTACGGATACATTTCTGACTCGTCGTAACCCGGTAAGAAGGCGGTACGAGTTTACCTGTAAAATACGGTTTTAACGGGGCCATACCAGCACCGATGAGCAACAGGCTCGGGTCGTTTTCCGGGATCAGGGGAAAACTGTGCAAAATCAGATGCTGTTTACTTTTGAAAAATTCCAGATAGGCTTTACGGATTTCATTTCCCGTCATATACTTCATAATTTCAAACACTCCCTCAGTCTTAGCTTTTGGTATGACTCAGATTATACGCTTTTTACTTCCCGTTGGGCAACCTTTTTGCCATAAAAGAGCTAGTAGATTTATTTTCAGCGTACTCGTCTGGCTCCCACATAACGGGAAGCCCAATAGCTGCTATCCATACTGTCAATGCGGATGCCGCCACTGCTCGTAGCACTGATAAACTGATTATCGCCGACATAAATACCTGCATGAGAGGCACCTGGCTCATACGTCGAAAAGAAAACGAGATCGCCAGGAATCAGTTCGCTTCGTGATACAGTCGAACCGATACGGTATTGTTCATCAGCCATACGAGGCAGATGGATACCATTATGTGAAAAAACATACCGTGTAAACCCTGAGCAATCGAATCCGCTCGGTGTGTTTCCTCCAAAAACATATGGCACACCTACATATTTATTGGCCGTCGATACTAAGCGGTCTCCCACTACATCATGACTTGTAAACTTTTTGATTTTGGAATACTCTTTATAATTCCGATTGCTCGGATATTTCGTTTTCATGGCAACCGTTTCTGACTTTGCCTTTTCAGCCCGTTTAGCTTCGCTTTTTGGCATCGATGAACCTAAAAGCTTCTTGTAGGTCTTACTATCGACAATGCCATCCATATCCAGTCCTTTATCTGCCTGAAATCGTTGTACTGCCCGGGCCGTTTCATTTCCATAAATGCCGTCTGTGCCAATGGGGTATCCGTATTTCACAAGCTGTTTCTGTATCTTCAGGACCTGCACACCCCGGTCACCTATGTTATATGCACCGGCAGGCAGAATAACTGCCGAAAAAAGTAGCGTGAATACTAGTAAACGATGTACCATATGCCTCATATAAACACCTCTCAAAATAACGCCATTTCTTTAAGGCCGCTTCTTATGTCCTAACTCAGCCCGCAGCCAGTATAAAGGACGCTGCTTGACTTCTTCGAAGATACGTCCGATATATTCGCCAATGACACCTAAAAAAATAAGTTGCAATCCGCCTACGAGACAAACCATAATCGTCGTAGTTGTCCATCCCGGAGCTGCTGTTCCCGTCAGATGACTGTACAGAGCATGAACAATCATGACAATACTCAGCAGACCGCTCAAAAGACCGGCATAAAAGGAAATACGAAGAGGTGTCTTTGAAAAAGCAGTAATACCGTCCAGAGCAAAATGCAGCATTTTGCGGCCGGAGAATTTCGATTTTCCCGCAAAACGGCGGGGAGCGACGAAATCAATGGTAGTCTGCTTATAACCGATATCCCCCATCATGCCCCGGATAAACCGGTCATGTTCACGAAACAGCCGGAACGTGTTCAGCACTCTCCGGTCGATGAGACGGAAATCTGATCCGCCGGGAGTAATATGGACGGGAGAAAGAGCGTTCAGCAGAATATAATACCACTTAGATGTCAGCCGCTTTAAAAACCCGGCATCATCGGTTCCCTTGCGCACGGTCTGAACAACGTCGAATCCTTCCCGCCATTTCTGCACCAGATCAGGAATCATGGCTGGCGGATGCTGCATATCACCATCCATAGTAATGATAGCATCCCCCTGGGCATAATCCATACCGCACGTAATAGCGAGCTGATGCCCAAAATTCCGTGCCAGTATCAGCGCACGGACATGATCATCTTGTTCGGTCAGCCGGCTGAGAATAAGGGGCGTCGTATCTTTGGACCCATCATCGACAAAAATAAGTTCATAATCCATATCCAGGTTTTGTATTGCTTTTGTCGCCTCTTCATAAAACTTTTCAATATTTAACTGTTCATTGAATACGGGAACGACAACAGATAACATTTTTTTTTCTTCTAAATTAAATAAGCTCACTCTTAATTATACCATCCTAACGTTTTTACTGTCAAAACAGGGGTCGTTTTCAGACGAGTGTTGCCAAAAATTTTCTGATTTCATCTTCTGACGCATATCCGATTATCCGTTTGACGGGTTTGCCATCTTTAAAGAAAAGCAATGTCGGAATCGCCATAATATCGTATTTTTCTGCCAGGCTGTGAAATGCATCCACATTGACCCGTACCACTTCCACTTGATTTTCAAAAGCTTCAGCAGCCCGCTGTATCTCAGCACGTATCATTTTGCAGGGCTCGCACCAGGGCGCCCAGAAATCGACGATTACGACTCCCTTTTTGTGCAGGACACGCAAGGTAAATGCCGACTCATTGTCGAGTGAAACAATGGCCATAAAAGGTCCCTCCTATAAAACGCTATACAAAACCACTCTCATTATAGCAGAAAGCAGTGTTTCTTTCCAGCCCGTATGAGACAGGATGACAAAAGGCCGGATATCTTTCATCTTGTCTGAATGATATCCGGTCTTTCGTGTTAATCAGTCATCTGTAACGGCTTCATAGATAGTATGCAGTACGTCATTGCGCCCTTCCTGTTTCAGCGAAGAATACGCAATGGGCGGGAAAGCCGTCGGGAACAGTTTCTGTATCTGCGCCAGATTGCGAACCCGTTCGTTTTTCTTCAGTTTATCCGCTTTCGTTGCTATGATCTGCAGAGGAACTTCGTTATCGGCCAGCCATGTATAGGCCTCCCTGTCAATAGGAAGGTCCGGATGGCGCAGATCGACAAGCAGGAAGAGCAGGTGAAGGTTAGGTGAGGATGTAATATATTCGCCGATAAAATGACTCCACAACTGCCGGTTCCTGCCACCAGTACGGGCATATCCGTATCCGGGAAGATCGACAAAGTAAAGTTGCCGGCGCGTTTCCTCCTCCTCTGTTTTTTCCTGAAGGAGTACCTGAAAATAATTGATGGTCTGTGTCTTACCGGGAGCGCCGCTCACCCGCGCAAGGCCGCGGTGCTGGCACAATGAATTGATCAGACTGGATTTCCCCACATTAGATCGGCCTAAAAAGGCAATTTCCGGAATATTTCCCTGGGGATACTGATCCGCCCGTACGGCCGATGATTTATAAGCCGGGCGTATGATCTGCAGGCTGCCATGGTCCATTATGGCGTCACCAGTGCCTGACTGAGCACTTCATCCATATGATGAACAAAAACGAACTGCACGTCCTTCTTGACAGTCTGGGGGACATCGGCCATATCACGTTTGTTTTCTTCCGGCAAAAGGATCTTATGAATGCCCGCCCGATGGGCTGCAATTACTTTTTCCTTTATACCTCCTACGGGAAGTACCGTCCCGCGCAATGTGATTTCACCAGTCATGGCAAGATCATGATGTACCTTGCGTCCCGTAAGTGCTGAAGCGATAGCCGTAGCCATAGTGATACCCGCTGACGGTCCGTCCTTGGGAACAGCTCCTTCCGGCAGGTGAATGTGAATGTCTGTCGTAGCATAGAAGTCAGGAGCCAGTCCCAATTCGTCTGCCCGGCTGCGGATATACGTCATGCCGGCTTCTGCTGATTCTTTCATGACATCACCCAGCTGACCTGTCAAAAGAAGGCTGCCCTTTCCCTTGACTGCTGCCGCTTCTGTTTCCAGGACTTCTCCCCCTACCTGTGTCCAGGCCATACCGGTTACGCGGCCGACTTCATCAGTCTTGCAGACTTCTGTCGGGAGGAATTTGGCCGGGCCAAGAATTTTTTCGAGGTTCCGTACCGTTACAGTGAGCGGCTTATCTTCTTCCAGGAGCAGGGACTTACCTACTTTGCGGCAGACTGTACCAATCGTCTTTTCCAGCGTACGTACCCCTGATTCACGGGTATAATCCTGGATAATATGGCGCAGTACGGCATCGCTGAACTTGGCCTGTCCCGGCTGGAGACCATTTTCCTTCAGCTGTTTCGGTACCAGATAGCGTTTGGCAATCTGTAATTTTTCTTCCTCTGTATAACTGGTAAATTCAATGACCTCCATGCGATCCAGCAATGGCCGGGGAATATCACTGATGACATTGGCCGTCGTAATCCAGAGGACTTTAGAAAGATCAAAAGGCACTTCGATAAAATGGTCGCTGAAAGTATTATTTTGTTCCGGATCCAAGACTTCCAGCAGAGCCGATGACGGATCACCGCGCATATCCGATGTCATTTTATCAATTTCATCAAGCAGGAACACCGGATTTTTCGTTCCTGCTTGTTTCATGCCGGCGATGATACGTCCCGGAAGAGCCCCGATATACGTACGGCGATGACCGCGTATTTCTGCTTCATCACGTACGCCGCCGAGAGAAATACGGACATACTTGCGGTTCATGGACCGGGCGATAGACCGGGCGATGCTCGTTTTACCTGTTCCGGGAGGTCCTACAAAACAAAGGATGGGGCCTTTAAGACTTTTTGTCAGTTGACGGACAGCAAGATATTCGATGATCCGGTCTTTTATCTTCGTAAGTCCATAATGATCTTCGTCCAGAATCTGCTGAGCCAGACTAAGATCCAGGCGGTCTTTTGTTTCCTTTTTCCATGGCAGTTCCATCATCCAGTCAAGATAGGAACGGATGATGGCAGATTCCGCCATCATCGGCGGCATTGAATCGAGACGGTCTACTTCTTTCAGCATGACATCTTCGATTTCTTTATTCAGTTTCATCTTGCGGATTTTTTCCCGCAATTCTTCTACTTCCGTATCCTTATCGTATTTGTCCCCAAGTTCTTTGTGGATCGCTTTAATTTTCTCACGGAGATAATATTCTTTCTGCTGCTGGTCCATTTTGCCACGGACTTCCATATTGAGTTTTGACTCAAGGCTGGCAATATCGACTTCCGTATCAAGAAGCCCGCATACACGGCGCATACGCTGGCTGACATCGTAGATTTCCAGCATCTGCTGACGCGCAACCAGCCGAAGTGGAAGCTGAGCCGCTATAAAATCGGCCAGAGTTCCGGCATCCTGTATGGCTTCTGCTTTCTCTTTCAGCTCGTCATTACCTTTTAAATTGTCGAGCCAGTCCGTAAATCGATGCAGCATCAGACGGCGTAGTGCCTCATTTTCATTGGATCCGGTATATTCATCCTGTATTTTTACAGCCGCCACTTCCGTATAGTTTTTTTTATCCGCATATCCCCGTATTTCAACGCGGGATATGCCATCTGCCAGGATGCGTACAATACCACCGGGAAGACGGAGAAGCTGCTGAATTTTCACCAGCGTACCAATCTGATAAATCCCATCAAAGCCGGGGTTTTCTTCATCCTCATCCAACTGCGCCGAAACGATCATCAACCGGTCGTGTTCCATTGCATAATCGACAGCAGCCAGTGATTTTTCTCTGCCAATATCTATATTACTGAGCAATTTAGGAAAAACTACAATGCCCCGGAGCGGGACAAACGGCAAGGTTAAAATCGAATTGTCCATAATACTCACCTTCTCGCTTACAAATATTCACTATTTTGGTATTCTTAAAATGGAAAAATAACACTCATTCCCTGCAAGGAAGAAATGAGTGTTATCAACTAAACATATCTGTTTCCTATGCTGTTATGAGCTTAGGTTCTGCGCCGCTTGTAACGCAGTCAGCCGTGACAATGCACTCACGGACATCCTTACGGCTAGGCACATCAAACATGACATTGAGCATGATACGTTCAATAATGGAACGCAGCCCACGGGCACCTGTATTACGGCGCATTGCTTCTTTAGCAATAGCCCGCAGAGCATCATCTTTAAATGTCAGAGCGACATGATCCATTTCCAGCATCTTTTGATATTGCTTGACAAGCGCATTTTTAGGTTCTGTAAGAATGTGTACCATGGCATCTTCATCGAGCGGGTCTAATGTAACCAGGATGGGAAGACGGCCGACTAATTCGGGAATCAGCCCGAACTTCTGCAAATCTGCCGGAATAATTTCTTTCAGCAATGTTTCCATGGATTTTTCATTTTTAGAATGGATTTCTGCGCCAAACCCCATGTTTTTATCTGATGTACGGTTGAGGATAGTCTTATCAATACCATCGAAAGCCCCTCCGCATATGAAGAGAATATTCGTCGTATCGATCTGCAACATTTCCTGATGCGGATGTTTACGTCCTCCCTGAGGCGGGACACCGGCAACGGTTCCTTCCAGTATCTTCAGCAATGCCTGCTGTACTCCTTCACCGGATACATCACGGGTAATAGACGGGTTTTCCGATTTACGGGCAATCTTATCTATTTCATCGATATATATGATACCCCGTTCGGCTTTTGCAATGTCATAATCTGCTGCCTGAATCAGCTTGAGCAGGCAGTTTTCAACATCTTCACCGACATAACCGGCTTCGGTGAGGCTTGTCGCATCAGCTATGGCAAAGGGCACTTCCAGAAGACGGGCCAGAGTCTGTGCCAGCAATGTTTTGCCACTGCCTGTAGGCCCGACCATGATGATGTTGGACTTCTGTAATTCCACATCATCATCGACATCATTCGACTGAAGCCGTTTATAGTGGTTATATACTGCGACAGACAATGTCTTTTTCGCTGCGTCCTGCCCGATGACATACTCATCAAGGGTTTTCTTGATTTCATGAGGCGTCGGCAGTTCCTTCAATTGAAACTCCGGAGATTCTTCCTTTGTTTCTTCCTCCAGAATATGCTGCGCGACATTAATACATTCATCACAAATATATACGCCTGGACCAGATATCAGTTTCTGGACTTCATTCTGGGTACGGCCACAGAAACTGCATCTCGGTTCATCTGTTCTGTCTCTATCCACGTATTCCTCCTATAGCAGCCATTACTTGCCTGCCTGGTCATCTTTCGGACGGGCCAGTATGTCATCAATCAGGCCATATGCTTTTGCTTCTTCGGCCGTCATGAAATTATCTCTTTCCGTGTCTTTCTGGATGACGTCAAGCGGCTGCCCCGTATGCAGAGATAATAAGCCATTCAATTCTTTGCGCATGCGCAGGATTTCACGGGCGTGAATTTCGATTTCCGTCGCCTGACCCTGCACGCCGCCTAAAGGCTGGTGAATCATAATCTGTGAGTGGGGCAGGGCAAACCGTTTGCCCTTAGCCCCGGCCGTCAGCAGAACAGAAGCCATGCTGGCAGCAGAACCTACACAAATAGTCGAAACATCCGGCTTAATGTACTGCATCGTATCATAAATAGCCATGCCGGCAGTAACGACACCACCAGGGCTGTTGATATACAAATGGATATCCTTGTCAGGATTTTCAGCTTCCAGGAAAAGGAGCTGGGCAATTACAATATTGGCCGTCACATCTTCAATGGGGCCGCCGAGAAAAATAATGCGGTCTTTCAGGAGCCGGGAGTAAATATCATAACTCCGTTCGCCCTGACTCGATTGTTCAACGACCATCGGTACATATGCCATTTTCATAATGACTACACCTCGCGTTCTTACGCTTCCGGTTCTTCCGCTTTAACCTGTTCTACTTGTGGTTCTTCCGCTTTTTCTTCTTTAGCGTTCGTATCGATTGCATTCTTCAGGATGAAGCTGGCAGCCTTTTTACGGCCGACGGACTGAACGAGCATGGGAACGCGTCTTTCCTTAATGATAATCTTGTATACTTCTTTCGGATCAGCACCGAAGTTCTGAGCCATCGTAAAGATTTCAGCCTGGAGATCGATATCCTTGACTTCGATATTTTCTGCTTTGGCAACTGCTTCCAGTACCAGATCCATTTTGACGTTTTCGGACGCCGGCTGACGATACTGTTCTTTCAATTTGTCCATATCCGTATTGGTGTATTTGAGATAATCGTCAAGGGACATGTTCTGAGTTTCCAGGCGCATAGCCATTTCATCGATCATCTGATCGACTTTCGTATCCACCATGACATCGGGGATATCGACTTCTGCATTATCGACAGCTGCTTTGAGGACATCGGAATTAAACTTTTCTACAGCCTGGAAGTGAGCCTGTGATTCCAGCCGTTTGCGGATATCTTCCTTCAGTGCGTCGAGAGTGTCAAATTTGCCGGCTTCTTTTGCAAATTCATCATCAATGGCCGGAACTTCACTGCGTTTTACATCATTGACCTTAACAGCGAATACAGCTTCTTTGCCAGCCAGTTTCTTTTCAAAATAATCTTCCGGGAATGTCACTTTGACATCCTTTTCATCGCCGGCTTTTAAACCGATGAGCTGATCTTCAAATCCGGGAATGAAACTGCC
>NZ_ONTA01000142.1:0-3463 GCF_900320625.1 Megasphaera sp. DJF_B143 | reverse complement strand
TTGACGAGTGTCTGCTGGTCCGTCGCATCGTAAATCGTGAAATTCCGGGTATACCCTTGAAATCCGTCGATTTCAAAACGCAGCAGTTTGGCACAAAAGGAATGGAACGTACTGAGCCAGATGCGTTCTGCTTCGGCACCGACAAGATTTTCTACACGTTCCCGCATTTCCCTGGCAGCTTTATTGGTAAAGGTGATGGCCAGGATGCGATATGGCGCAATGCCTAGCTCCAGTAAATGGGCAATCCGGCAGGTCAGTACCTTTGTTTTACCCGAGCCGGCACCGGCCGTGATGAGCAGCGGCCCTTCTGTATGCTGGACAGCTTCGAACTGGCGTTCGTTAAGAGTAGCAAAAATAGGATTCATTCAAACTCCTTTATGAGACGGCATACGTATAAAATGGGACTGCCGCACGACGACAGTCCCTTGTTGGATTACAGGTATAGCAAAACTTATTTCAGAGCCGTCAGGATTGGCGGAACGATCTGTTTCTTACGGCTCATGACGCCCGGGAGATAGACTTCCTTATCGACGACGTCTTTGGCAAAGGCCTTGGTGACTACGTCATCCATGTTGCCGGCAAAGATCAGGTTGGTCGATTCGTCGATGATGCTGGTAATCATGAGGAATGCGGCATCGTAACCGTGGGCAGCGCGCATTTTTTCCAGCGCATTGAGCAATACGTCTTTCTGCTGCAGAAGATCCGATGTGTCCATGACCTGAACCTGAGAAATCGTAAAGGTCTTGCCGCTGTCAGAAAATTCTTTCATGTCGTTGGCAGCAATTTCTTCCGGTGTAAGATCCGATACATTGGCGCCGGCTTTCAGCATTTCCATGCCATATTTTTCGACATCGACGCCGGCAATAGCAGCCAGTTCAGCGGCGGTCTTCTTATCTTCTTCCGTGCAGGTAGGGCTGCGGAACAGGACCGTGTCGGAGATTACGGCCGAAAGGAGAAGGCCGGCTATATCCTTAGGAATAGCGATGCCTGCCTGTTTGTACAGACCGGTTACGATCGTCGCCGTGCAGCCTACCGGACGGAAGAGAATGAAAATCGGGCCTTCTGTCGAAAGGGTGCCGCCGATGCGGTGGTGGTCTACGACACCGACGATGTCGGCATCTTCAGAACCGTCGATGATCTGTTTCTTTTCGTTGTGGTCTACGAGGATGACCTGCTGTTTTTCTGCAGCGGCTACGCATTCGGCACATACCATGCCGACGTATTTGCCATCATCGACGACGACATATTTGCCGTCTTGCGGGATATCACAACCTTTATCCGTCGTCTGGAAGAAGCGGTCCGGATCATGTACCAGGTCTTTGACCATGCTCAGTTCTTCCCCGGTAACGGTCTTGATGAATTCTTCTGCCAGGGCGGCCCGGTCGATGACACCTACGAATGTGCCATTGTCGGCAACGGGAGCGATGGGAGACGGATGAGCTGCAAACCATTTGGCTGCGTCTTTGAGGCTGGCGCTGATTTTCAGTGCTTCAACTTCTGTATGGACAGCATCGCCCACTTTGATATAAAAATCTTTGACGATCGGCTGTGGTTCGACGTGGAAATAATCGAGCGCAAAGGCCGTTTCCTTATTCATTTCACCAGCCCGGATAGCGACGGCGTCGACTCCCTGGAGCTGTTTTAATTTCGCGAATGCAAGGGAGGAACAGATAGAATCTGTATCGGGGCTTTTATGCCCTGTAACAAAAATTGGTTTTGCCACAATAAATCACCTCATTAAATACTTGTAATTTAATTAATCCTGTTGTTTATTATACCATACGTCACGGCCACCTGCCATAGGAGGGCACCAATATGGATAAAAAAAAGACTGCCATCAGACAGTCTTTTTTCCAGTGTTCTTGCCTGCAAATTAGCGGCGTTCGCGGATACGGGCAGCTTTGCCTGTAAGACCGCGCAGATAGTTCAGCTTTGCACGACGAACGATACCATGACGTACAACTTCGATTTTGGCCAGACGCGGGGAATGTACCAGGAAAGTACGTTCAACGCCGACACCGTAGGAAACACGACGAACCGTGAATGTTTCACGGACACCGCCGTTCTGACGGCCGATAACGACGCCTTCAAATACCTGGATACGTTCGCGGTTGCCTTCGACAACCTTTACGTGTACCTTGACGGTATCGCCAGGGCGGAAATCGGGGATGTCCTTACGAAGCTGTTCTTGTTCAAGTACGCTGATGATGTTCATGTTTATTTTCCTCCTATAAGACATTCGTGCCCGCGTCATCACCCAGCTGTGACAATCGCCTTACGGGCAGAGGACTGCCTAAATTAACAGCGATATTATACCATAGGAGAAACAGTATTGCAAGCTTTTTTTAGATAACGGCTCCGCTTGGCATAAAGCTCTGGCTCATGTGGAAAATATACTTCTGGTATTTCTTTTCCAGCTTAGTCGGATAGACGACGGAAAAGCAGACATAGGTATTCGTATCATTCAGGAGATACAGTTCTTTATAGAAATTCCTGCCGTCTTTCGTCCAGGCGATGGCATAGTGATTGACCGTCTTATTGTCTGTCGTCAGTTTTGGAGATCCATTCATGCCGATATCCATGTTGTACAATTCATCCAGGGAAAAATTCATCTGATTCTTAACGGCATAGGTCGTGACGACGACTTTATTTTTGAGGTCCTGGAAATAGCAGCCATCTCCCCCTTCATTTTCGTCGGCTTTATTGACTTCTGTCGGAATATCCAGCGCATAATGATAGCTGCTGTTGATGTAGCGGTAATAATTCATATCGTTAGCCTGATAGACCATGATTTTGGCATAGCTGTCTTTATCGGAGCTGTCCAGCAGTCCATACGGTGTATTAGCTGCCAGGGCTGTGGAGGAAACGAGAGCCAGACCAGCCAGAAGCAGCGCGATTTTCTTTCCTTTCATCCATATCATTCCCTTCGTATACATCATTTAAAAATAGATGTGGAGCGGATCCACATCTATTTTTGCTTCTATTATATCATGAATTTGTCATATCGTCAGCCGAATACTACAGACTGTAAGAAGATTGTGACACACCCATCTGCTGTATCAGCTCAATTTCTTGATATCGCCGATAGGCTGGATCAGGCTGAAGGTCAGCGTCAGGAGATTGAGACGGTTCTGTTTGACCGCTTCGTCTTTATGCATGACCAGGACGTTGTCGAGGAAGGCATTGATGGCCCCGATGCCTTCCGCCAGGACTTCGGCAGCGCCGGCATAGTCGTATACGGCGTATTTTTGCGGCAGATTGGCCTGCATGGCTACGACGGCTCCATAAAGGGCCCGTTCTTCTTCTGTTTCAAAGAGATCCGGATTTACCTGGGTATCGTCGGCGTCTTTAACCATATTCCCTACGCGGGTATAAGCCTGGAGCAGTTCGGTCTGGCTCATGAGGTCGGCCCGGATGAGCGCATCGGCTCTCTTGGCCGCTTCCGATGCATTGCGCGTATCCG
>NZ_ONTA01000106.1:0-2147 GCF_900320625.1 Megasphaera sp. DJF_B143 | reverse complement strand
GCCTTCATTGCCAATAAAACAGTTCCTCCAGTCAGCACACGTGCGACAATACTTCATGATGGGCAATGTGATGTTTTGAAGTTAAGTGTTCCCCGATATACTTCGATTGTAGCAAGTGCTGCTGGAAAAATACAAAAACGTCGATTAAAAGCAGATCATACACCAGAAAATGTTCCTTTATATCCCTATGAAATTCCTCAGCGGCTTTCCAGTTTGTCTTTATTGGATTTCTCTGCGCAACCGTTGCCTGACTCAACCCGGGATGATTTGAGCGCTGCTGAACGGGAACGGTTGCGCCATATCATTCGTACCTATCATGGAGAGTCCGCACTTTTGGAGCTAGATGATCTGGAGCTGGATAAAGCTCTTCGGCTTGTCACAAAAATAAGCGAAGGCTATGTTCCTACTGTCACCGGAATGTTGCTCATTGGTCGTGCAGAGCGCCTGCAGGAACTTATCCCTACAGCGGAATCATCTATACAAATTATGGATAATGCCCAACTTCGTGTCAACGAAACTTTTACTCTTCCTCTGCTGGCCAGTATTGAAAAAATTAATACGTACTTTCTTTCTATTAATCAGGAAGAGGAAATTGATGTTGGCCTATTCCGTGTTCCCATTCCGCACTATGCTCCTCAGGCATTTCGTGAAGCGCTCATCAATGCGTATAGTCATCGGGATTATTCCATGCTGGGACGTGTCCGTGTTCTTATTGAACGCGATGGCATGACTATTGCTAATCCTGGTGGCTTTATCCAGGGCATTACTTATGATTCTCTGTTAGATGCTGAACCTCATGGTCGAAATCCCGTGCTTGCTGATTGTTTAAAACGCATTGGAATGGCCGAACGGTCTGGCCGGGGTATTGACCGTATCTATGCTGGTAGTTTGCGCTATGGCAAACTGCCACCAGACTACAGCCAATCTACTGATACTTCTGTGCGGCTTTATATCCCGGACAGTCGTCCTGATAAAAATTTTGTCCGCTTACTCATAGAAGAACAAGAAAAACTGAACCGTGATTTTACCGTTTATGAACTCTTAATTCTCAATTTATTGAAAACACATCACCGGATGTCACAAAAGGAAATAGCTGATGCTGCCGGAATTCCTTCATATAAGCTCCCAACTACGCTTGAATCGCTTGTAGAATCTGGCCTGATTGAGGCGATAGGACGGGGAAAAAGTCGTGGATATTTTCTCAGTGCCCATCTATATCAGCGACAAGAGAACACCATTGGATATGTGCGTCAAACTGACATTGATACAGTTCGTTACCCGGAACTCATCTTGAAGCTGGCTCAAAAGCAAGGACTGGTAACAAGATCAGATGTTGTCAAGCTTCTTCACGTTTCACCAGCTCAAGCTTATCATCTACTTAATAAGTTAAAGAAAAATCATAAACTTATTTTAGAAGGGCGAGGGAAATATGCCCACTATAAGCCAGTGAATCGGCAATAGTCATGAAGATACTGAGAGGAAAATTGTATTTCAGCACACGTTTCACACATCTTAACGCACATGTGCGTTAAACATATTGATTCTAACACATGCATGTGTTAAGGTGCGTTGGTTACCGGTGCAACTTGTTGAAAATCGTCTGGCGCGATACATTGAGTAATTTGGCTATATCCTTCTGGCTATAGCCTTTTTCTTGCAGCTCTCCGATGAGTATCTGCTGGATCGTCTTTTCCAGGTGCTTCATGTCCAGCTGGAACGATGCTGTATCGAGGAGACTTTCTTTCCGGTTTTCGTCGGGGATGTCAAATAATGAATCATAAGCCCCATTCAGGGTGTCGCCGAAGATGTAATAACGCAAGGCGACGCTGTGCAGTTCGCGGATATTGCCCCACCAGTCATGCTGGATGAGGGCTTTTTTTAATATTTTGGGAAGGGAAACTTGGCGATGGCTGAAGCTTTGCAGGAAGTACGAGAATAAGTAGAGAACATCATCGGGCCGGTCGTTCAGAGATGGCAGGCTCAAGCGCAGGGTATTTGTCCTCAAAATGGTGAGCCGCCGTCATACCCGTCTTGGACGATTTGCGGCAGAAGCGGACAACCGACGATGGCCGTATCTGGTGTGACCGGAATCTGACGGACCTGGGCCAGTAGTTCTAAATGGGTCTTATCCAGGCTGTAGCGGCGAT
>NZ_ONTA01000264.1:0-3502 GCF_900320625.1 Megasphaera sp. DJF_B143 | reverse complement strand
TTTCATCATAAGTATCCCACGCTTTCATAAATAAATGCATCATTGATTCATAACAATTTCTAATAAAAAATCATTACGGACCTTTGTACGTCTTTATACTACCACTTAATTGTTACAACTTTGTTACAATTTCTAGAAAGTACGATAAAAAGGAATTACGATTTGCTCTATTCCGCTGTATCTCCTACATACATTATAACCTTACGCAATACATTAGGCAGACGGGAGGATACACTGTCTATATTGACCCGTTCAGTCCGTTCATGCAGGTCTTTGCCCCAGGGGCCGAGAAGAAGGAAGGGAATCTGCATTTCTTCCATGGCGCCGAAATCAAATCCATAGGATTTCCCCCACAGCGGCAGATTATGTTCCAGCAGGGATTCATCCATGTCCGGATTGACACAGCAGTAGCTGCAGTCGGAGACACCATTAAAATAATGATCATAGCGAACATCGGTCATCTCGCCGATAATCTGCCGAAGCCCGTCATACCGCGTGTCATGAAGAATCAGGCTGTCTGCCGCAGGGTAATAAGGCGGTGCAAAGGCAATGACGACCATAGGCTGATTCATGCCGGTAAAATCGAGGACCGCTTCCAGAAGGCGTATCGTTTCCTGGGCATAAGACGTTTCACCTTTTTGTAATCGGATAAAGCTGTTATTTTTGGCATTTTCATAGAATACATCGAATCCCGGGTAATCTTCTGCCTGTTTCAGTAGTTCGGCACTGGTCATGACTTCCATTGAAAGGGCGGGACTGACATGGCTCAAAGCATCGGAAACGGCTTTTTGCGCCACATTTCGCAACAGATACATGACATCTTCCGGCGTCTTCGTATAAGTCATGAAATTAGCACAGCCTGCAGCACGCTGTGGCAGGGATACATCGTATTTATCCTTGCGGTCCCGCTGGAAAATCCAGGCTGGCGGCGGCGTCATTTCGTCACCACAAGTATCGGCCAGAGACGCATCGCCTTCCGTTTCCGCCACGATCCGGGACAATACCCCCAGTGGATTGATTCCCTGCTGATAATTGCCGACATGGACCGATTTTCCCTGTACGATGACGACAGGCAGGAGCTTTCCTACCGACCCGGTAAATGCCACGATTTTCCCATTTTTCTTTTCGTTAGGTTCACTATTGATGAGAACGCGGTAAATGAGCCCATACGTATCACGCAGATCTTTCAATACCGGAACGGCTGTCCGCATTCCCGTCGAATATGATTCTTCGTCAGGCAGGGAGACAAAAAGCAGGCCGGCTTCACCACCACCCTGGGCAGCATATTCTTCGAAAACAGCCAGCTGGGCAGCCGCTCCGCCTTTCATATCGCAGGAACCGCGTCCGACCATCCATTCTCCGCTCTTTAAATCGGAAAGGACGGATTCGTCTTTTTCGAACTGTATCAGTTCCTGCAGAAGTTTTTCCGGAGAAAAAGCGTCATCCCGCAAAATGCCATACGCTTCCGTACCGACGACATCATGATGATTGAGGAAAATGACCGTATCCTTTTTCCGCCCCGGTATAAACCCGCAGACGACAGACCGGCCGGCCGGATCGTTGGGAACGCGCATGAGGCTGACTCTTACGATTTCCCCCATGGAAGACAGTTTTTTCTGCAGATATTTTTCCATATCGACTTCTTTTTCCGTATTCGTTTCGCTGTCAATGGCAATCATTTCTTTCAGGATATCCAGTACACGCTGATTTTTTTCCATAACCCCATCCCCTTTTTATTTGAAAATCCATTTTTTTCGTGACAAATAATTCCATACGGTTACAATAGCACTGGCCATGATCTTTGCCGGGAGCGGCGGCAGTCCCAAAATAGATGGCGATGTAAAAATCCACATGAGGAGCAGATTCCATCCCAACCCGATGACACTGACGAGGAATACGAGAGAAATTTCTGCACCGCGCTGATAACGGCTGCCACTATCGAACACGAAGACGTTACAGAGAATATAATGGTACAACGTCGAAAAGGCAAAAGCCAGTGTCGTCGCCACCAATACATTCTGCGTCTGCAGAGGAAACATGGATGCTCCTGTCAGTACCTGAAAAATCAAATAAAAAAGGCCCCATTCCAAGAGAGCTGCACTGCCGCCGACAAGAAGATACATGAACAATTTCATGTATTCGTTGTTTGTATAATCAAATCCAAAAATTTTTTTTTGTTTCATACGGTCCTTTCCGCAGCAGTATATTACATCTATGCCAGCAATTGTCATAGCATATTTTTATTATAGGACATATAGAAAATAAATGCCACAAATTTATCATTTCTATGGCATAATTATTAAAAAAAATGTATACTGAATATAGAATTCTCCAGGAGGTGATAAAATATGGTCTATGCATCAGAATCAACATATCAAGTAGAATTTAATCATCACGCATATACGCTGCCCGTCTGCCCGGGAGCCGGCGGCATCAGCCTGGTAAAAGTCGATTTTATACATAATCCATATTTAATGTACGATGCGGCAGTGGAAGCTAACCGTTACATGAATCACAATATCAGCAATCATATTGATATCATCGTGACACCGGAATGCCGCTGCATTACCCTGGCAACACAGCTGGCTTTCATGAACGGCTGCCAGGTCATCATGCTCCGTAAATCCTTGTCTGCCGATGAAGAGCAGCGTCCCTTCTGGAGCGGAACCTACCAGTCCCGTACGCATAACAGGCCGGAACACCTCTATCTGACAGAAGACAAGGCCCGGATGATGGCGGGGAAACAAGTCCTGGTCCTCGACGACGTATCGAGTACGGGAAAAACCTTTATTGCCATCCATAACGTGTTGGAAAACGTAAACGTGCGGGCCTCTTTCTTTGCTATTTTTGATGAAGATTGTGAAAAAGACAAACAACTGGCAACCCTGCCTTCATACTACTTCCTGAAGACACTGCCTGTACCGGATTACAGTGAATAAAAAAGAGACTGCCGATGCCGTGGCATCAGACAATCTCCTCCCTATTCATAAACGATAGTTATTCTTCTACTCCTGTCAGTTCCAGGCATTCTTTCCGTGCCGAATCTTCACAGGAACGCATAGCCAGAATCGTCTTTTCAAAAAGGTCATTCAAATCCCAGCCCAGCATTTCTGCACCGTTTTTGATGACGTCCCGGGAGCAACCGGCGGCAAACCGTTTGTCCTTGAATTTCTTTTTCAGGCTCTTGACTTCCATATCTTTAGTGCTTTTCGATGGGCGCATCTTGGCAGCTGCCCAGATTAGGCCTGTCAGTTCATCCGCAGCATAGAGTACCTTTTCCATCATATGTTCCGGTTTGACATCGACCGTCAGGCCATATCCATGACTGACGACGCCGTGGATGAGTTTATCATCGGCATGGATTTCAGCCAGGAGTTCCGGTGCTTTCTTGCAATGCTGTTCCGGATATTTTTCAAAATCAATATCATGAAGCAGTCCTACGAGGCCCCAGAAATCGACATCATCACCATATCCCAGTTCCTGGGCATACCAGCGCATAACG
>NZ_ONTA01000168.1:0-16905 GCF_900320625.1 Megasphaera sp. DJF_B143 | reverse complement strand
TATCATGGCGGCATCACCCACCGGCTCTTGTCTATTTTTTATCACAGCAGTGCCGATACGTCTGTATCCATGCGTATGGACATGTGGCTGGCGGCGTTGCAGATGGTGGCAGATCATCCGTTGCTGGGAATCGGCTGGGGGGCATTTAAATTCGTCTATCCTGTATACAATGAATTGATACAGCAGGCGGGTATTACCATTTTCCATGCCCACAACATGTACCTGAATATTCTGGCAGAAACAGGCATTGCCGGTTTCTGTGCGTTTGGCTGGCTCTTTTTTGGGGCGGGTGTCTGTGCGGTCCGCTTTTTACGCAAGCGTGGTGTACAGCCCCAGGACCGGGCTATGGCCCTGATGACGGCTGCGTCCATCCTGGCTGTAGCTATTAGCAGCTTCAGTGACTATGATTTATTTAGTACCCAGATATCACTTACTCTCTGGTTCCTCTTGGGCCTCTTTTCAAATATGCGTGAAGAATATGGGAAAAGAGAGAAAAAAAGTTTGCGAAATAATTCACAATAAGATATAATTAAACGTGAAGTGTTAGCACATTCATCTGATTTTATATCAGTGTGTAACGAGATAGAGAGTGGGGAGGTTCTGCCCATGAGACAGAAAAAGGCGATATCCGATGCAGTCATCGAACGGCTGCCGTTGTATTATCGGGATTTATTGTTGCTGCAGGATGCCGGTATAGATATCATTTCATCGGAAAAGCTTGGCGAACGGCTGGGAATTACACCGGAACAGATACGGAAAGATCTGACCTGTTTTGGCGCCTTTGGCAAGAAAGGTGTCGGCTATTATGTGAGCGAACTCTGTCAGCAGATTGTGGAAATCATCGGTCTGCAGCAGCATTGGAAAATCGGTATTGCCGGTATCGGTCATCTGGGCTGGGCCCTGGCGAATTACAAGACCTTTGGCCGTCTGGGATTTAGGACGATGGGGCTCTTTGATGTGGACCACCGCATTATCGGTCAGAATGTAGGCGGTGTCGTAGTCACGCCTATTTCAGAAATGGAAGAAGTCGTACGACGGGAAGGTATCCAGATCGGCATCATTACGACTCCTGCCGCTGTGGCACAGCAGGTAGCGGATCAGATGGTAGCTGCCGGCATCAAAGGCATCCTTTCCTTTGCCCCGCTGCGCCTGAACGTGCCGGACCGTATATTCGTATTCCGAGAAGATTTATCCATCGGCCTGAGCCGGATTTCCTATTATCTGACAAATAAGCCCCAGGAATGAGCATAACGGAATTATGCATACATAAACGGATCTGTCGTACAAGGCCAGATCCGTTTTAAGTTTGCAGTGGATGACTAAAAAATTAAAGTCATCTTCTATAAACTACAAGCTCCGTACTGCAAACTATGTAAAAAGAACCACGCATGATGGTAGAAAAAACTTCATGCGTGGTTCTTTTTATGTCATCGCTCCAGACGCAGGTTTTCTTTAAACGCATTCTGCGCCTTCTGGTCTGTAATATACCCTTGTTCGGCCATCAGCGTCAGAACGATTTTCTGGCGGTTGCGGGCCGCTTCGTAATTTTCCAGGGGATTGTAATAGCTCGGTGCCTGGAGAAGACCGGCCAGCAGGGAAGACTGGGCCAGCGTCAGGTATTCCGGTTTTTTATTGAAATAGATGCGGCTGGCCTGCTCGATTCCCGTCGCATTTGCGCCGAAGTACGCTGTGTTCAGATAGATTTCCAGTATTTCATCCTTGCTGTAATTCCGTTCCAGGAGGATGGACAGAATCAGTTCCTGTGCCTTGCGGGTCAGGGTGCGTTCCTGTGTGAGAAACGTGTTTTTGACGACCTGCTGGCTGATGGAGCTGCCTCCTTCCATTGTCCTGCCGGAGTTGAAATTCACTATGACTGCCCGGGCGATACCGATAGGGTCGATGGCCCCGTGTTCATAAAAGCGCCGGTCCTCTGTAGCGACGACGGCTTCTTTCAGACTTTTGGGCATGGCAGCGCTGGCGACATACACGGGAATTTTTTTCCGGTGTTCTTCCATGGCAGCGTGGAAATGCAGATAAGGATACAGCTTTTCGGTTATGCCCGTGTCAGGCAGGGATACGAAGCTGTGCTGTTCAGTTTTGCTGGCAGATGCCGGCTGTGCTGTCTTTGGCGTGTCGGCGATGATGTTCCAGGCAGCACAGATGATAAAGGCGATAATAAATATGAAAAGATATTTTTTTTTCATAGAGCCTCCTGATATAGTCATATTGTATCATACCCACAGGGGAAAATGCCAGTTTATTGCCTGTCCGGGCTTGTTTTACCTGCAGCCTGATGCCAGAAAAAACTCATTGAAAATTTTTTATACAAAATACTTGCATATTTTTGCGAATGGTTGTATACTATCACACGTAGACAGTTGAAAGACACAAATTGCTGATGTTTAGAGGAGGAACCGATTATGAGTGAAATTAAAAAAATCGTGTTAGCATATTCTGGTGGTTTGGATACATCCTGCATTATTCCCTGGCTGAAAGAAAATTATCCCGGTGCGGAAGTTATTGCAGCCTGTGCCGATGTAGGACAGCCTGACGACTTTGAAGCTATTGAAAAGAAAGCCATCAAATCGGGCGCATCCAAAGCTTATATTATGGATATTAAGAAAGAATTCATGGAAGACTATGTATGGCCCTGTGTCAAAGCTGATGCCGTATATGAAGGAAAGTATCTCCTGGGCACCTCCTTTGCACGGCCGCTTATTTCCAAGAAGCTCGTCGAAATCGCTAAAAAAGAAGGCGCCGACGCTATTGCCCATGGTGCAACCGGCAAAGGCAACGACCAGGTACGGTTTGAACTGACCGTCAAGGCTCTGGCTCCGGAAATCAAACTGATTGCTCCCTGGAGAATCTGGGATCTCAAATCGCGGGAAGACGAAATCAAATATGCAGAAGCACATAACGTTCCTGTCGATTACAAATCGGAAGAAAATCCCTATCCGTACAGCATGGACTGGAATATCTGGCATCTGAGCCATGAAGGCGACGATCTGGAAAATCCGGCCAATGCCCCGAAAGATATGGTATACATGGTCACGACACAGCCGGAAAAAGCACCGGATACGCCGGAATACGTCGAACTCACTTTTGAAAAAGGGATTCCCGTAGCCGTCAACGGCAAAAAGATGGATGCTCTCGAACTGATCACGACCCTCAATGCCATCGGTGCCAAGAACGGCATCGGCATCGTAGACCTCGTAGAAAACCGTCTCGTAGGCCTGAAGAGCCGTGGCATTTATGAAAACCCGGGCGGTGCCATCATCATGTATGCCCACAGAGAATTGGAATATCTGACACTGGACAGAGCTACGTATCACTTCAAGGAACACGTTGCCAATAAATACGCTGAACTCGTATACGACGGCAGGTGGTTCTCCCCGCTCCGCGAAGCACTGGCTGCGTTCGTCGATGAAACGCAGAAGACCTGCAGCGGCACGGTAAAATTGAAATTGTATAAAGGCAATATCATCAGTGCTGGTTCTTCGTCGCCCTATTCTCTCTACAGTGAAGAATATGTCACCTTCGGTGAAGACGATGTATACGACCAGAAAGATGCCGGCGGCTTCATCAACCTCTTTGGTCTGCCGCTGACCATGCGTGCTCTGATGATGCAGAAGAACGAAAAGAAGAACAAATAAGGAGCGATTTTCTGATGAAGTTATGGGGTGGCCGGTTTACGAAGGCAACGGATAAAAATGTAGAAGCATTCAATGCATCCATTCAGTTTGATTGCCGTATGTATGCAGAAGATATCTGCGGCAGCATCGCTCATGCGACGATGCTGGCTCGTCAGGGGATTATCTCTGATGCGGATAAAGATGCTATCGTAAACGGACTGAAACAGATATTTGAACAGATTGAGCATGATGAATTCGAATTTTCCATTGAGCTGGAAGATATTCACATGAATATAGAAAAGCGGCTGACTGATGCCATCGGCGAAGCAGGCAAGCGCCTGCATACCGGCCGCAGCCGCAATGACCAGGTAGCGCTCGATACGCATCTGTACCTGCGCCGGGAAATTGCCGATGTGGCAGGGCTGCTCATCCAGCTGCAGCAATCCATCGTGAAAGCGGCGGAAAAATATAGCGATGTCATCATGCCGGGGTACACGCATTTGCAGCGGGCTCAGCCAATCTTGTTCAGTCATCACCTCATGGCGTATTTTTCCATGCTGTCCCGTGATTTTGAGCATCTGCAGTTTGCCTGGAACATGGCCGACCGGATGCCTCTCGGGGCGGGGGCACTGGCAGGGACGACCTATCCCCTGGACCAGCCGTATGTTGCCGATGTACTCCATTTCGGTAAATTGTATGATAACAGTATGGATGCTGTCAGTGACCGCGATTATATCATTGCTTTCCTGGAATTTGCCGCTGTCCTCATGATGCACCTGAGCCGTCTTTCCGAAGAGTTCATTCTCTGGTCCAGCTCGGAATTCAAGTTCATCGAACTTGACGATTCCCATTGCACCGGTTCTTCTATCATGCCGCAGAAGAAGAATCCCGATATCTGTGAACTCGTCCGCGGCAAAACGGGCCGCTTCTATGGCCATCTCATGGCAGTACTGACCATGATGAAGGGAATCCCCATGGCCTATGATAAGGATATGCAGGAAGATAAAGAAGGCGTTTTTGATGCCATTGATAATCTGAAGTTTGCCCTGACTATCTATGCGGCGATGATTGATAAGATGACTGTCAATGGCAAACACATGCGGGATGTCCTGGAAAAAGATTTTTCCAATGCAACCGATATGGCCGATTACCTGGCTAAGAAGGGACTGCCCTTCCGCGAAGCCCATGCCGTCGTCGGCAAAGCCGTGCATTACTGCATTGAACACAGCAAGGTGCTGCAGCAGCTCAGCCTGGAAGAACTGCAGGCCATGAGCCCGCTCTTTGAACAGGATATTCATCATTATCTCGATATCGAAACCTGTGTGGCCCAGCGCCGTACCTACAACGGAACGGCACCGGAATCGGTGGCCCGTCAGATTGCTTCAGGAAAGGCCGTCGTAACAGGAGAAGAAGGACAGCTCCAATCATGGAATTCTGTGGTTTCCTCTGTCTATGAGTTAATCAAATAAACACAGCAACGAAAGACTGCCGTCCTCAACAGGGAACGGCAGTCTTTCGTTTTCTGCGGCAGGAACGGGATTCTTTTTAAAAGACGGCCGGGTGAAATTTTTACTAGTCACTATGACTGAAATAATGTATAATAGATAAGTATGAATAAAAAAGAAACATTTTGCATCCAGAAAGGAGGGGCGTAGGAATGACTAATGTGGTACAAACGACACTGGCCCAGCCGGTTTCATACAGTGGTATCGGCCTGCATGCTGCCAATGAAGTCCACATGGTATTGCGCCCGGCCCCGGCTGACACGGGGATTGTATTTGTCAGGACAGACCTGGCAGATAGGCCATCGGTACCTGCACAGTTAGCCTATGTGACCAATACCATGAGGGCGACGACACTGGAACGGGGAGAAGCCAAAGTATTTACGGTAGAACATCTGCTTTCGGCATTGCAGGGCATGGCTGTCGATAATTGTATTGTAGAAATGGATTCTGTTGAACCGCCTGTAGCGGACGGAAGCAGCCTGACCTTTGTCAGACTGATTGAAAAGGCCGGTATACGGAATCTGGATACACCGCGGCATGTTCTGGCTGTGCGCCGGCAGCATCTCGTGCAGGAAGAAGATAAATTCATTGCCGTTCTTCCCTATGACGGATTCCGCATTACCTTTACTTCTATCAATCCTCATCCGATGCTGGGAGTACAGTTCAGCGATACAGAAATTACCAAGGAAAACTATATCCGCGATATAGCTTTTGCCCGTACTATTGCCTTTACCAGAGAATTGGATATGCTGAAAAAGCTGGGACTTGGAAAAGGCGGTACTCTGGAAAATACGATTGTTTATGATGATACAGCGTGCTTGTCCGTGTTGCGGAGCGACGATGAACTGGTCCGGCACAAAGTCCTGGATGTCATTGGGGACATGGCTCTCCTGGGCCGGCCTTTGAAAGGACATATCATCGCTGTCAAATCGAGTCATAAATTGAATAATATGCTGGCGCGACAGATCAGTGAAGAAATGAATTAAGGGAGGAATTTACAGATGGCAATCGAAAAAACATTAGAAGTAACGGATATCATGGAAATATTACCACACCGCTATCCGATGCTGCTCGTTGACCGTATTATTGAACTCGAACCGATGAAGTACGCTATTGGCATTAAGAATGCAACCTTTGACGAACAGTTTTTCCAGGGACATTTTCCGGGAAAACCGGTCATGCCCGGTGTACTCTTGGCTGAAGCGATGGCTCAGGTAGGCGGCGTAGCCCTTTTGTATCCGGAAGAAAACCGTGGGCTCATTCCTTTTTTTACAGGGATTGATAAACTCCGTTTCCGTCATCCCGTCCGTCCCGGCGATCAGATCGTCATGCGGGCGGATATCGTAAAAATCAAGGGCCGTATGGGAAAAGTCAAGGCCCAGTCCCACGTAGGGGACATTCTGTGCGCAGAAGGGGAATATCTCTTTGCCCTGATGCCGGGACAGGAACCGAGAAAATAAGAAATTGGCCGGATTAACGCAGAATTTGCAGAAAAAAAGTGGATAGAAGAGATAATACGATATAATCATACTTTTTTTACGGTTATATTTTGTATGGCCTTTCCAGATTTTATATTATATTACTATAATTTTTTATGCACCTGTCTGTCAGGCAGGGTAGCAAGGAGTGACTCTAATGACCGAGGAAAAAGAAAACATGCCGCAGAGCATGATCCATCCAACGGCTATTATAGATCCACAAGCAGAAATCGGTCCTGGCGTGAAAATAGGTCCTTATGCTGTCATCGGCCCTCATGTAAAAATCGGGGCTGGTACGGAGGTCATGGCCCACGTTACCATTGACGGCTGAACGACGATAGGCGAAAACTGCCGTTTCTTCCCGAGCTGTTCTATTGGGTCGGAACCACAGGATTTAAAATATCATGGTGAAAAGAGTTATCTGATCATTGGTGACCGGTCTGTTTTCCGTGAATTTGTAACGGTCAGCACAGCGACTGGCGAAGGCGAAGAAACGCGCATCGGCAGTGACTGCCTTTTCCAGGCATGTACCCATGTAGCTCACAACTGCGTCGTAGGAAATCATGTCATCATGAGCAACTGTGCCGGTCTGGCCGGTCATGTCACTGTAGAAGACCGGGTTGTCATCGGCGGCATTGCTGGTGTCCACCAGTTCGTCAAAGTTGGCCGCAACAGCATGATTGGCGGTCTGGCAAAGGTCGTGCAGGATATTCCGCCTTTTGTCATCGCTGATGGCCAGCCTGCCCGCGTCATCGGGCTCAACAGCGTCGGCCTTTCCCGGGCTGGCATGTCTGATGATGTACGGCGTGAATTAAAAAAAGCTTTCCGCATCCTCTATCGTTCCGGACTGAATCTGGGACAGGCGATTGCCGAGATGGAACAAGAGCTGGATAGCTGCGAAGAAGTGGAACATCTGCTGCGCTTCCTGCGCAATGCCGAACGGGGTATTATGCGGGGAACCAAAGATTGAACATGTATGAGGGCAGGTAAGGCTCGGCCTTGCCGCCCTTTTTTTATGGTGTTTCTTCATCGTGATGACAGGATACGTGTTTTTTTGGTATAATATACTGATGAGTTTTGATTATGTAGAATAAGGATGAGATATACATGGAAAAAGTAGGGTTACTGGCCGGAATCGGCAATCTTCCCGTGGCGTTTATGCGGGCTGCACAGCAGAGCGGCCATGCCGTAGTCGTCATTGCCGTCGTGCCTGATGTAGCGCCAGAACTGGCAAAAGAAGCCGATGTTTACTACGAAATCAATGTAGCCAAGCTCAATAAGATCATAAAGACACTGCGCAGTCATGACGTAGATAAAGTCACGATGATAGGGAAAGTGACAAAGGAAATCCTCTTCAAAGGACTGAAGATGCCTGACATGCGGGCGTTGAAATTACTGGGACGCCTGCGCAACCGGAAAGACGATACGATTATGCTGGCTATCGTCGATGAACTGGCCAGAGATGGTATTGAAGTCGTTGATCAGACGCAGTATCTGAAGCCCCTTATGCCCTGTGCCGGCGTATTATCTAAACGGCCGCCGACGGAGGAAGAATCGGATGATATCCGCTTTGGCTTTGTCACGGCCAAAGCCATGGGCGGCATGGATATAGGACAGACGGTAGTCGTAAAGCACAAAGCCGTCATGGCCGTGGAAGCTATTGAAGGGACCGATGCCTGCATCCTCCGTGGAGGTGCGCTGGGCCGGGGCCATGCCGTCGTCGTCAAAGTAGCCAAGCCCAATCAGGACCTGCGCTTCGATGTGCCGGCCGTGGGGATGACGACGCTCCGTAGCATGATAGAGAGCGGTTGTACCGTTCTGGCTATTGAGGCGGGGCGTACGCTGTTTGTCGAACAGGAACAGGTCCTGGCGGAGGCAGACCGGCGGGGCATATGCATTTGTGCCGTTGATAAGACGTATTGACAGGAGTCTCTATGAAAATTATGTTTTCAGCCGGTGAAGCATCGGGAGATATGCACGGTGCCAACCTGGCCCGGGCACTGAAGGAGCTGGATCCGGAAGTGGAACTGCTGGGCATGGGCGGATCCCGCATGGCAGAAGCCGGCGTACGCATTGTATACGATATTAAAAATCTGGGATTTATCGGCGTGGGAGAAATTATCCGCAAGATTCCCTTTTTCTTCCGCCTGCGGGACTTTCTTCTCGAAACGATGAGGAAAGAAAAGCCCGATGTACTAGTCTGTATCGATTATCCCGGATTTAATATGCGCCTCATCAAGAAGGCGCGGGAAGCCGGCATTCGTGTTATCTATTATATTCTTCCGACTATCTGGGCCTGGCATAAAAGCCGGGGAAAAGTCATAGCCGAAAATACCGATCTGGCTATTTCACTGTTTCCCTTTGAAGCGCGGTTGTATGAACAAATCGGCACTCATGTGGCCTATGCCGGCCACCCGCTGATCGATACGGTGCATCCGTCTATGACGCGGGAAGAAGCCATCCGCACCTTTGGCCTGGATGAGTCGAAACGGACTATCCTTCTCATGCCGGGCAGCCGTCTTCAGGAAGTTCGGAGCCTGCTGCCGGTCATGCTCGATGCGGCTGCCATCATAGCAGAACAAATACCGGACGTGCAGTTCCTGCTGCCGGAAGCTTCCACTATAGACCGGAGCCTTCTGGAAAGCCTGATTCCCCAGGACGGGCCGGCTGTCCACATCGCGGCAGAAGGCGTCTATGATATGATGCATATCAGTACGGCTGCCGTGGCCGCGTCGGGAACGGCTACGCTGGAGACGGCTCTCATGGGGCTTCCGACCCTGCTCATTTACCGTGTGGGGAATCTGACGTACTGGCTGTCGAAAGTACTCGTACACATTAAGAGCATCGGCCTGCCCAATATCATCATGGGACACCGTATCATGCCGGAACTCTGGCAGAATGAAGTGACGCCGGAAGCGATAGCCCGGGACATGATTCACCTGCTGACGGACGAACAGGCATGGCAGAAGCGCCATGAAGCCATGCTGGCTGTGCGCAGGGAAATGGGAGAGCCCGGGGCTGTCCGTCGCACGGCTGCTACTATTTTACAATTTGTTAAGGAGAATTCTACTGCATGAAGCAATATAATAGCTGGCAAAGCTATAAAAGACTGTTACGTTTCGTACTTCCCTATAAAAAAAGACTGGTTGTAGCCGTCATCTGCATGGCCTTTTCCGGCCTGAGCAACGTCGTCGTGCCCTGGCTGATCAAGGACGTCATCGATAAGGTACTGGCTAATAAAGACGTATTTACCCTTAACCTCATCGTCATCGGAATCCTGGCACTGTTCTTTGCCAGAGGCTTTTTCTATTTTGGCCAGCGATACCTCATGAGCTTTGTCGGACAGAAAATTGTCAACGATATCCGTGAGGCCTTGTACCGCCATTTACAGACACTGTCCCTGTCGTATTTCGACAAGCGCAAGACCGGCAATATCATGAGCAATCTGACCAACGACGTCACGGCACTGCAGACGGCCATTGCCGGCAACCTCATTTCCTTTGTTCAGGAAGCGGTCATCCTCGTAGGCTCCCTCGCTTCCATGCTGTACCTGTATTGGAAGCTGACCCTGCTGACGCTGGTTATCGTTCCCCTCGTTGTCTTTACCATCCGTTTCTTTGGCGGGCGGCTGCGCCAGGCCGGGCATAAAGTCCAGGGGAAAATGGCCGATATTACGGCCCTTCTGGAAGAAGCGATTTCCGGCATCCGCATTATCCGCTCTTTTAACCGGGAAGAGTTTGAAATCAAGCGCTTTGTCGTACAGAATGACAGCAATTTCTGGGCTCTCATGGCGACGACGCGGCTGACGGCTATGCTGACGCCCTTTATCCAGTTCTTTGCCGCCATCGCCGTGACCGGTATCATCTGGTACGGCGGCATGAGCGTCATCAACGGAGAAATGACGGCCGGCGCGCTCATCGCCTTCCTGATTTATGCCATCAACCTGGCAAATCCCGTACGCCGTATCAGTGAAATTTACGGTGATATCCAGAAATCACTGGCCGCTGCGGACCGTGTCTTTGAAACCCTCGATACGGAACCGGAAGTTAAGGAAAAAGACGATGCTGTCGAACTTCCGCGCGTAGAGGGCCATGTCTGCTTTCATCACGTGGACTTTGCCTATGATGCGGATCATCCGGCCCTGACGGATTTTAATCTGGAAATCCAGCCGGGCGAAATCGTTGCCCTCGTCGGTCCCAGCGGGGCCGGCAAATCGACGGTGGCCAATCTCCTGCCACGGTTTTACGATGTGACCGGTGGTTCTCTGACTATCGACGGTACGGATGTACGCGATGTGACCTTCCAATCTCTGCGGCAGCAGATTGGCCTGGTCCCGCAGGAAACGATGCTGTTCAACGCTACCGTCCGGGAAAATATCCTGTACGGCCGCCTCGACGCGACTGATGATGAAATCGTCCGGGCTGCCAAAGCGGCTAATGCCCACGAATTCATTTCACGACTGCCCGATGGCTATGACACTATCGTCGGTGACCGCGGCAACGCCCTTTCCGGTGGCCAGCGCCAGCGTATCGCCATTGCCCGTGCCATTTTGAAAGATCCGCGCATCCTCATCCTCGATGAAGCGACATCGGCTCTTGATACGGAATCAGAAAAAATTGTCCAGGCGGCACTGGAACGGCTCATGCAGGGCCGTACGTCCGTCGTCATTGCCCATCGCCTGAGCACCGTACGCGATGCCGACAAAATCGTCGTCATCGATCACGGACGAATCGTTGAAGAAGGAACGCATGCAGAGTTACTGGCCAGAGGCGGCCTGTACGCTCATTTGTATGCCGTGCAGTTTAAAGAAAAAGCGGAAGGTTGAAAACTATGTTAAATCGCCTGCGTGTCAAATCGATGTACTGGCTGTATAATATCCTGCTTCTCATGTATTGGGCGTCTCTCATTCCTGTGCTCATCTACCGCCTCATACATGAAGAAGGATTTTATCAGCGCATCAAACAGAGCATCGGTTTTCTGCCAGATGAGCTGAAGAAAAAAATATCAGACCGGCACGCCATCTGGGTCCATGCGGCTTCGGTCGGCGAAATCGTGGCAGCCAGCCCGATTGTGCGGGAAATGCGGAAAGAACATCCCCAGGAAGTCATCATCGTTTCTGTCGTCACGGCGACGGGATTCCGCATGGCCCATCAGATCATAGACGGGGCAGACGGCATCCTGTATTTTCCCCTGGATCTGCCTTACCTGACCGGCCGTATCCTTAATATCGTCAACCCCAAAATCATCGTTCTCGTGGAAACGGAAATCTGGCCGAATTTTCTGCGCATAGCCAACCGCAAGAAAATCCCCATCATGATGATGAATGGCCGTATCAGTCAGCGCAGTGTTTCCCGGTACCGGTTGATTACCTTTTTTACCTGTCATGTTTTGTCGTCCATCCGTATTTTCTGTATGCAGAGCCGGATTGACGCCCAGTATATCATCGACATCGGAGCCGATCCCAATAAGGTCATCGTGACGGGCAATACGAAATACGATCAGACTTATGGCATCGTGACGCCGGAAGAAAAGAAGAAATTCCTGGCTGAGCTGGGATTTTCGGAAAGCGATTATCCTATTATGATTGCCGGCAGTACCCACAAGGGAGAAACGGGATCCGTCTACAAGGCCTTTTCTGCCATACGGGAAAAACATCCGAAGGCCCGTCTGATCATCGCCCCCCGCTACATTTACCAGTCTGACCTGGTGCGGGAAGAAGGACGGAAATATGGCATCACCATGGCCAAACGCAGTGAAATGAAAGCAGGAAAGAAGATGGACGGTCCCTATGAAGGCGTCATTCTCGATACCATTGGCGAACTGGGGCGGGTATACAGCCTGGGCGATCTGGTATTCGTCGGCGGCAGCCTGGCCCATATAGGAGGACATAATATACTTGAACCGGCAGCTCATGCCAAACCGATCGTCGTCGGCCCCAATATGTTCAATTTTGTGGAAATTTACGACCTGCTGAGCAGCCGTGGCGCCTGTATCATGGTCAAAAATGAAGAAGAATTCATCAGGACCTGTGTGCGCATCGTCGATGACCGGCAGATGGCCGAAAATATGAAACGTCACTGTATTGAAATCGTACAGGAAAATCAGGGGGCGACGCGCCGCAATCTGGCGGAACTGCAAAAAATACTGGATGACCTTCACGCCTGGAGATGATGTCATGTCTATCTACAGTAAAATAGCAGCCTATATGGGATATCTCATGGCAGATACCCCCCATAGCTGGAAAGACGGCCCTGTGCTGGCAATCCTTTCCGGTCTTTCGGTGCTCTATGGCTGGGGCGTACGGCGCCGGTACCAAGCTTATGTATCTCACCCGGAAAAGCAGGCCCATCTGTCAGTCCCGGTCATCAGTCTGGGGAATATCACTGCCGGCGGGACTGGAAAGACACCTACGGCATGCTACCTGGCCAGATGGCTGTGCCGGAAGGGATATAAGCCGGCCCTTCTGAACAGGGGATACCGCTCTCAGGCTGAAAAAGGAGCGGCGGTCATGTCCGACGGTGAGCATATCCTGCTAAATGCCCGTGCTGGCGGCGATGAGGCCCTGCTCATGGCCCGCAGCCTTCCCGGCGTTCCCGTCCTGGTCGGAAGGGAACGGGCCCGTACAGGCCAGATGGCAGTCCGCATGCTGGGAGCGCAGGTGCTGCTCCTCGACGACGCCTTTCAGCACTGGCAGCTGGCCCGGGATCTGGATATCGTCCTCATCGACAGCACCAATCCTTTTGGTAACGGTCATCTCCTTCCCAGAGGAATCCTGCGGGAGCCGATGGAACATCTCCGGCGGGCCGGGTTCTTCATCCTGACCAAATCAGATTTATGCAGCCGCGAGGAAAAAGAGAAAATCTGCCAGACCCTGCGGAAATATAACGAGACGGCCCCTGTAGCCGAAGCGGTTCATCAGCCGGCCTGGTGTATTTCCTTCAAAGACTGGTATGAAGGCCGGAAAGACCGGCATGGCTGCAGCCAGCTTACGGTGGGGGCGACAGTAACTGCCGTATCGGCCCTGGGAAATCCCGCCTCCTTTGAAGCGACGGTCTGCGCCTGCGGATACCATCTGGGTGACCGTATCCGCTATGATGACCATCATCCCTATACCGCTGCGGATATACGGATGATGGAAGAAAAGGCCGCCCAATGCGGATCCGTACTGGTAACGACGGAAAAAGATGCCGTCAAACTGCCGGCATCGGATATACTGGAACGACAGGTCCCGCTATGGGTACTGGGTATAGAAATAGTGATCTGCAAAGGAGAAGAAGCTTTGCAGACCTGTATTCTCAATCATATAGGAGGAACGACATGAACTTTATCTGCATCATTCCCGCACGGTTTGCTTCGACGCGTCTTCCGGGCAAACCCCTGGCGGATATTGCTGGCAAACCGCTGATCCAGCGCGTATATGAACAGGCCGCAAAGGCCGGGAAAGTATCTTCCGTCGTAGTGGCCGTCGATAATCCCCGCGTATATGATACGGTCGTCACCTTTGGCGGCCATGCCGTCATGACCCGGGAAGACCATGCCAACGGTACGGATCGACTGGCAGAAGCGGTGGGGCATTACCCCGACGCCGATGTCATCGTGAACGTTCAGGGGGATGAACCGCTCATCACGCCAGAAGTCATCGATGCCCTGTGCCAGACCTTTGAAGAAGACGATTCTCTCATGATGGCGACGGTGGCGACGCCGCTCAAAGAAGACGAGTATGACGATCCCAGCGCGGTGAAAGTCGTCATGAACAAGCGGAACGAAGCCATGTATTTTTCCCGTTCCCTCATTCCTTATCCCCGTCATCCCTTCCATGATGCCGTACGGCCGTACAAGCATATCGGCATTTACGCATACCGCCGGGATTTCCTGCTGCAGTATGCTTCTATGGAACCGACACCGGCAGAAGAAGTAGAATCGTTGGAACAGTTGCGCGTTTTGGAAAATGGCTATAAGATAAAAGTTATCACGACAGAGCAAGAATTTATCGGCATCGATACGCCGGAAGATCTGGAACATATCCGTGAATATTTTGCAAAGGAGTCCCAATCATGAAAGCAGTACAGGTAGGAAACAGGCAAATCGGCGGTGACGGCAGACTATTCGTCATGGCCGGTCCCTGCGTCATAGAGGACCCGGAACGGGTGCTGCGCATCGGCAGAGAAATGAAAGCCATCTGCAGCCGTCTCGGCCTTCCCTATATATTCAAAGCTTCTTTTGATAAAGCTAACCGTTCGAGCTGGAAATCGTTCCGCGGCCCGGGCCTTACAGAAGGGCTGAAAATCCTCAAAGCCGTCAAGGAAGAATTACAGATACCCGTTGTCAGTGACATCCACGATGCCAGCCAGGCAGAACCGGCGGCAGAAGTCCTCGATATCCTGCAGATACCGGCTTTCCTCTGCCGGCAGACTGATTTGCTGCAGGCAGCGGCCCGCACGGGAAAATGTATCAACGTCAAAAAAGGGCAGTTCATGGCGCCGTCGGATATGAAAAACGTGGCAGAAAAAATCAGTCACGAAGGCAATGAAAACATCATTCTGACCGAACGGGGCGTATCCCTTGGCTATCACAATCTCGTCGTAGATATGCGCAGCTTCCCCATCATGCGTGAATTCGGCTATCCTGTCGTCTTTGATGCTACCCACAGCGTCCAGCTGCCCGGCGGAGCCGGTACCCATTCTTCCGGCCAGCGCCAGTTCATTGGCAACCTGGCCAGAGCGGCGGCTGGTTCCGGCATCGACGGCGTATTCATGGAAGTACATGACAATCCGGAAGAAGCGCTTTGCGATGGTCCTAACATGCTCTATCTGACACAGGTAGAAGGGCTGCTGCGTGATATGATGGCTATCAAGGCCATTGCCGATAAAAGCGCGTCTACGGCCATGAAATAATAACAGAGGTGAAAGACATGGATATATTACAAGAAGCAAAAGATGTATTGCAGCAGGAAGCGAGAGGCATTGAAAACCTGATTCCCAAACTGGACCAGAATTTTGTCAATGCCATCAATCTGATTATGGAATCCAAAGGCCGCGTCGTCGTAACCGGCATGGGGAAATCCGGCCATATTGCCCGGAAGATTTCCGCCACCATGGCCAGCACGGGTACGCCGGCTATTTTCCTTCATCCCGGTGAAGCCATTCACGGCGATCTGGGGATGGTGACCGGCGACGATGTGGTCCTGGCCATTTCCAAGAGCGGTGAAACGCGGGAAGTACTGAATATGCTGCCCAGTCTGAAGCGCATCGGTGCAAAGGTTATCGCCATCGTCGGCGAACACAACTCGACACTGGCAAAGAATTCCGACGTCATCCTTGACGCTTCCGTAGAAAAAGAAGCCTGCCCGCTGGGACTGGCTCCGACGACGAGCACGACCGTGGCCCTGGCCCTGGGCGATGCCCTGGCAGTCGTCCTCCTTTCGTGCCATCATTTTACGAAAGACCAGTTTGCCATTTTCCATCCCGGTGGATCTCTGGGCCGCAAGCTGCTCCTGACCGTAGAAAACGTCATGCATAAAGGTGAAGATAATCCGGTCATCAGCGAAGACAGCACCGTCCAGGATGCCCTGTTCATGATGACCGAAAAAGGACTCGGTGCCGTATCGGTCGTCGATGAAGATGGAGTCCTTATCGGCCTCGTGACCGATGGCGACGTACGGCGCGGGCTGGAAACGGGTTCCAATTTCCTGCAATGGCCCGTCGATGCTATGATGACCAAAAGTCCGCGCACCATTACCAATGACAAGCTGGCGGCCGAAGCCATGCACATCATGGAAAAGAATCAGCCCCGGCCTATTACGGTACTGCCAGTAGTAGATAAAGACCACAAGGCCGTCGGGATGATCCATCTGACCGATTTGCTGCGGCAGGGAGTGGTCTGATGAAATACCTGACACAGATAAAACTGCTGGCCCTCGATGTCGATGGCGTCCTGACCGACGGCATTATCTACTACAGCCCGGCGGGAGATGCCATGAAAGGCTTTTCTGCCCGCGATGGCATGGGAATTTCCCTGGCCCGTATGGCCGGGCTGAAAACGGCGTTGATTACAGGGCGCAGATCCCCTATGGTAGAACAGCGGGCCAAGGACCTGCATATCGATTATGTTATCCAGGATGCCCGGGATAAACTTCAGGCCCTGCGCCAGCTGTGCAGGGAAACGGGCATTGCCATGGAAGAAGTATCCTACATGGGCGATGATCTGAATGACATTTCTCTTATCCGCAACGTCGGTTTCGGTGCCGCTCCCTGTGACGGTTGTGAAGAAGCCTGCAAGGCAGCCGCCTTC
>NZ_ONTA01000103.1:0-9973 GCF_900320625.1 Megasphaera sp. DJF_B143 | reverse complement strand
GCGCCAGGATTCATTGATACTCACAGTCATAGTGATATCGAAGTACTGCAGGACAGCCGCGTCCTGCCGAAGGTCATGCAGGGGGTAACGACAGAAATTCTGGGACAGGATGGCATATCCGTCGCCCCTCTGCCGGAAACCTACATTGCGACGTGGCGTCATAACCTGGCCGGTATCGGTGAGGATTCAGAGCGCATAGACTGGCACTACCATACGACAGCCGGGTATCTGAACCGGGTACGGGCTGCGCGGCCGGGAATCAACGAATGCTATCTCGTACCACACGGCAATATCCGGATGGAAGCGATGGGACTTGAAAACCGGCAGCCATCAGATGCAGAATTGCAGAAGATGGCCGATATCACTCGGAGAGAAATGGAAGGCGGCGCTGTAGGTCTGTCTTCTGGTCTCATTTACCTTCCCTGCGTCTATGGCGGGAAAGAAGAACTCATCGCCATGTGCCGGGTCGTGGCAGAGTACCAGGGATGCTTTGTCGTCCATCAGCGGAGCGAGGCTGATACGATTGTCGCCTCTATGAAAGAAATCATCGACATTGCCCGTCAGTCCGGCGTCCATCTTCATATTTCCCATTTTAAAGTCTGTGGCCGGAAAAACTGGCAGTATATCCCCCAGGTACTCCGCCTTCTCGATGAAGCTGAAGCCGAGGGGATAAATATCAGTTTTGACCAGACGCCTTATACGGCAGGCAGTACGATGATGAGCGCCATTCTGCCGCCGTGGGTCATGGAAGGCGGTACCGATTGCGTACTCCGGCGCCTCTCTGATCGGACGCTGCGGCAGAAAATGATTGCTGACATCCAGAAGGGTATTCCCGGCTGGGATGACTTCATCGATTTTGCCGGTCCCGACCAGATTTATGTTTCCAGCGTCGGGAGCGAAAAAAATCAGGATGCCGTCGGCCTTAATCTCATCGAACTGGGAGAAAAACGGGGAAAAGATCCGTATAACGCAGTCTTTGATTTACTGTATGAAGAAAAAAATGATGTACGGATGATTGATTTTTATTGTCAGGAAAATCACGTATTGCAGTTCATGAAACGGCCGGAAATGAATCTGAGTACAGACGGGCTGTATGGCAGTCATCCTCATCCGCGCCTGTATGGTGCGTTTCCCTATGTGCTGCGTAAATATGTAAGGGAAAATCCGGTCTTTTCACTGGAAGAAGCAATACACAAGATGACAGGAAAAGCGGCATCGGCATTCCGCCTGCGTGACCGGGGCGTGCTGGCCGCCGGAAAGGCAGCAGACCTGATAATTTTTAAGGACGGCACTATCCGGGACAGGGCGACCTTTACTGAACCTGTCCAATTTCCGGAAGGCATAGAGCAGGTCTATGTAAATGGCGCATTGACTGTGGACCACGGTACTCATACGGATGCCCGGTCAGGCCGGGTCTTGATAAAAAATCATGGATACATTGTCTAAATGCGACAAAAAAATATATTTAACCTAAAAAAAATTTAGCTAACATCTTGCAAAAATGGAAAATCATGATATACTTCTAAGTATACAAAAACTTTTTGATGAGCAAAAATATTTTTAGTAAAAGAAATGGGCTTTCAGGAACAGATAGCACGACAAGGAGGATGAATACCATGGCAGATACCATGAAATGGGTCATGAACCACATGCCCAAGACGGAAGATAAAAATCTTCCCATTATGTCCGTTGAAGAAGTCAAAAAAGCACGGACCTTTCATCAGAGCTTTCCCCAGTATAAGGAAACGCCGCTGACGAAACTTCCTAAGATGGCTGCATATTTCGGCCTCGGTTCTCTTTTCGTCAAAGATGAATCGTACCGTTTCGGCCTCAACGCATTCAAAGTATTGGGCGGGTCCTATTCCATGGCAAAATATATTGCCAAAGAAACGGGAAAAGATGTATCGGAACTGCCCTACGATGTACTGACATCAGATAAGCTCCACGATGAATTTGGCACGGCCACGTTCTTTACGGCAACAGACGGAAATCACGGCCGGGGCGTAGCCTGGGCAGCGAATAAACTGCGTCAGAACGCTGTCGTACATATGCCGAAGGGGACGACACAGACCCGGTTGGAAAATATCAGGAAACTCGGTGCCAAAGTCGATATCCTTGATCTCAATTACGACGACTGTGTACGTCAGGCTGCAAAAGAAGCATCCGAAACGCCGCGGGGCGTCATCGTACAGGATACGGCATGGGACGGATATGAAGAAATCCCTTCGTGGATCATGCAGGGTTATGGCACGATGGCCATGGAAGCAGCCCAGCAGTTAAATGAACAGGGAATAGACCGGCCGACCCACGTATTCGTCCAGGCTGGTGTCGGTTCGCTGGCCGGTGCTGTCGTCGGATTCTTCTCCAACCTCTATAAAGATAATCCGCCCGTATTCGTCGTCGTCGAAGCCGAAGCAGCGGCCTGCCTTTACAAAGGTGCCGCAGCCGGTGATGGCAAACCGCGCATCGTCGATGGGGACATGCAGACCATTATGGCAGGCCTCGCCTGCGGGGAACCCAATACGATTTCCTGGGATATCCTCAAGAATCACGTCAAGATGTTCGTTGCAGCGCCTGACTGGGTGGCAGCCCAGGGGATGCGCATGCTGGGAGCCCCGATTAAAGGCGATCCGGCCATCACATCCGGTGAGTCCGGCGCAGCTCCCTTTGGAGCTTTGTCGGTTCTCATGACCAGCGATGACTGTGCCGATGTCCGCAAAGAACTGGGACTGGATGAAACAGCCAATGTCCTGGTCTTCTCCACCGAAGGTGACACGGATCCACAGCGGTATAAAAACATTGTCTGGAAAGGCCTCGATAAATAACGAGTGCAACATAGTATACAGGATAGTACCTATATTTTCATGAAAAGGAGCAGTACAACATGGCACTGGATTACAGCAAAATCAAAGAAGCCGCAAAGGGCTACGAAAAAAACATGACAAAATTCTTACGGGAGATCGTACAGTATCCCGGTGAAAGCTGCGATGAAAAAGCTCATATCGACCGGATAGCACAGGAAATGCGGGCTCTTGATTTCGATAAAGTAGAAATCGACCCCATGGGCAATGTCCTCGGTTACATGGGCAGCGGCAAGACACTCATCGCATTTGATGCCCATATCGATACGGTAGGCATTGGCAACAAGGACAACTGGGAATTTGATCCGTACAAGGGTTTTGAAACGGAAACGGAAATCGGTGGCCGTGGTACATCTGACCAGTGCGGCGGTATTGTATCGGCTGTCTATGGCGCCCGTATCATGAAAGACCTGGGTCTCCTGTCTGATAAATACACCGTTCTCGTTACCGGTACTGTACAGGAAGAAGACTGCGATGGTCTCTGCTGGCAGTATATTATCAAAGAAGACGGCGTCCGCCCGGAATTTGTCGTATCGACTGAACCGACAGATGGCGGCATTTATCGTGGCCAGCGGGGCCGTATGGAAATCCGCATCGATGTCCAGGGCGTATCCTGCCACGGCAGCGCTCCTGAACGAGGTGATAATGCTATCTATAAGATGGCCGATATCCTTCAGGACGTACGGGCTCTCAACGAAAACGACGCTGCTGACAGTACAGAAATCAAAGGCCTGGTCAAAATGCTCGACAAAAAGTACAATCCTGAATACGAAGAAGCTAATTTCCTCGGCCGTGGCACTGTTACGTGCTCCCAGATTTTCTACACATCGCCAAGCCGCTGTGCTGTTGCTGACTCCTGCGCCGTATCGCTGGACCGCCGTATGACCGCTGGTGAAACATGGCAGAGCTGCCTCGATGAAATCCGGGCACTGCCCAGCGTCAAAAAATACGGTGATGATGTCAAAGTCAGCATGTATGAATACTCCCGTCCGAGCTATACGGGCCTGACTTATCCTATTGAATGCTATTTCCCGACCTGGGTCATCCCTAAAGACCACAAGGTGACCAAAGCCATGGAAGAAGCCTATACGAACCTCTTCGGCACGACGCGTATCGGCTCGGCTGAAACGGAAGCAGAACGGAAAGCACGCCCACTGACCGATAAATGGACCTTCTCGACGAACGGTGTCACCATTATGGGCCGCAACGGCATCCCCGTCATCGGCTTCGGCCCTGGCGCAGAAGCACAGGCTCATGCGCCTAATGAAAAGACATGGAAACAGGATCTCGTCACTTGCGCCGCTCTTTATGCAGCCCTTCCCAGTGTCTACACCAAAGACTAATTGATGTATACTATACAGTGTCTATTATTATAGTATTTGCCAAAAGGAGAGTATCACTATGGAAAAGAACTTGCAGTATTATTTAGACCAGCTTAAAGCCCTCAATTTCAAGGATATGTATGAAAACGACTTTTTCCTCACCTGGGACAAAACCGATGATGAACTGAAAGCCGTCTGGGTCCTTGCCGATGCACTTCGCTATATGCGTCAGCACAATATTTCGACCCGCGTGTTTGAAAGTGGCCTGGGTATCTCTATTTTCCGCGATAACTCGACCCGTACCCGCTTCTCCTTTGCTTCGGCCTGCAACTTCCTCGGTCTGCAGGTACAGGATCTGGATGAAAAGAAGAGCCAGATTGCCCATGGCGAAACCGTCCGCGAAACGGCTAATATGATTTCCTTCATGGCCGATGTCATCGGCATCCGTGATGATATGTATATCGGCAAAGGCCATGCATATCAGGAAGAAGTTGTCAAATCCGTTACCCAGGGGTATAAAGACGGCATCCTCGAACAGAAACCGACGCTGGTCAACCTCCAGTGTGATATCGATCATCCGACGCAGTGCATGGCAGATGCTGCCCACATCATCAATACCTTTGGCGGTATCCAGAATCTGAAAGGCAAGAAAATTGCCATGACCTGGGCCTACTCTCCGTCCTATGGCAAACCTCTTTCGGTACCGCAGGGTGTCATCGGCCTCATGACCCGTCTCGGCATGGACGTCGTGCTGGCTCATCCGGAAGGTTATGAAGTCATGCCGGAAGTAGAAGAAGTGGCTAAGAAAAATGCCCAGGCTTCTGGCGGTTCGTTCCGTGTAACCAATGACATGGCCGACGCATTCAAAGATGCCGATGTCGTATATCCCAAGAGCTGGGCTCCTTTCAAAGCCATGGAAAAACGGACGAAACTCTATGCCGATGGAGATCAGGCCGGTATCGATGCCCTGGAAAAAGAACTGCTGGCCCAGAATGCACAGCATAAAGATTGGTGCTGCACGGAAGACCTCATGAAGACGACCAAAGACGGCAAGGCCCTCTATCTGCACTGCCTGCCTGCCGATATCAACGGCGTCAGCTGCAAAGATGGGGAAGTCGAAGCGTCCGTATTCGACCGTTATCGCGATCCTCTTTACAAAGAAGCCAGTTACAAACCGTACATCATTGCCGCTATGATTATGCTTGCCAAATTCCAGAATCCTGTAGAAACGTTGGAAGCACTGGCAAAACGCAATACGCCGAGAAAAATGAAATAAGCCTGTTTGTTGCTTTGTGAGCCTGATGAGGTGCCGATCCATCCGGGACCGGCACCTCATCTGTCTTTTCAGGCTGTCCTATTGGGCATCAGGCGTAAAGCGAAGTGTACAAATTCCGCTTCAGGCCTGAGGCCCCATAGGAAGTGAAGAATATACCGGTGTGATACTTTTATATATAAAGGAAGGAACGATATGGAACAGAAAAAGAAACGGATCGTCATCGCCCTGGGCGGCAATGCCCTGGGAAATACGCTCCCCGAACAGATGAAGGCTGTCAAGATTACAGCCAAGGCAATCGTCGATCTTATTGAAGAAAACTGTGAAGTCATTGTATCTCATGGCAATGGCCCGCAGGTCGGGATGATCAATAATGCCATGGCAGCACTCAGTCGTGAAAACCCGGCCCAGCCCAATACGCCGCTGTCAGTCTGTGTCGCCATGAGCCAGGCTTATATTGGCTATGACCTGCAGAATGCCTTACGGGAAGAATTACATAACCGGGGAATCAAAGATATTCCGGTTGCTACTATGGTGACTCAGGTACGGGTTGACGAAAAGGATCCGGCCTTTGAGCATCCATCCAAACCGATTGGTCATTTTATGACAAAAGAACAGGCTGATTTCGCAGAACAACATTACGGTTATATAATGAAAGAAGACGCCGGCCGCGGCTACCGCCGCGTCGTTGCATCTCACCAGCCACAGGAAATCATTGAAATTGGGGCAATCCGGACTCTCGTCGAATCGGGGCAGGTCGTCATTGCCTGTGGTGGTGGCGGGATTCCTGTCATGTGCCGGGGAAATCACCTGAAAGGTGCCAGCGCCGTCATCGATAAAGATTTTGCCAGTGAACTTATGGCAGAAAATCTTGATGCCGATTATCTGATTATCCTCACAGCCGTTGAAAAAGTGGCAATCCAATTTGGAAAACCGGACGAACAATGGCTGGACGATCTGACGACAACCGATGCGCGCCGCTATATACAGGAAGGCCAGTTTGCTCCTGGTTCCATGCTGCCCAAAGTACAAGCGGCTGTCCGTTTTGCCGAATCCAAACCAGGTCGTACGGCCCTTATCACTCTTTTGGAAAAGGCAAAAGACGGCATCCTTGGAAAAACGGGTACGCATATCCATATGGGATAAGGAGGGCGGACTATCATGCCAGAACCGGACTCTAAAAAGCGTGCACTCTCCTTATTCGAACTCAACGGCAGGCCGCCTTTCCGCGTTGCTCTGCCTATTGCCCTGCAGCATGTCATTGCCATGATTGTCGGTTGTGTCACGCCGGCCATTATCATTGCCGGTGTCGCTCATTTGTCGCCGGCAGACAGTGTCATTCTGATTCAGGCGTCCCTTATTGCGGCAGCTATTGGCACAGCATTGCAGTTATTTCCCATCGGACCGCGCAGCGGGATTCATCTGGGAGCGGGACTGCCTGTCATCTTTGGCGTCAGTTTCGCCTACGTACCGAGTATGCAGGCTATTACAGAAGAATTTGGTATTGCTGCTATCTTCGGCGCACAGGTCGTCGGTGGCTTGGTCGCAATTCTGGTGGGGCTTTGCATCCGCCGGATCCGCCATTTCTTTCCTCCTCTCGTAGCCGGAACGGTCGTTTTTACAGTCGGACTCTCATTATATCCTATCGCTATTAATTATATGGCCGGCGGAATCGGACAACCGACCTATGGCCAATGGCAGAACTGGGTCGTGGCCTTGTTTACGCTGGGCGTCGTCACCTTTTTCACCCATTTCGGCAAAGGAAGCCTGAAGCTGGCATCCATTCTCGTCGGTATGGGATCCGGGTACATCCTTTCTCTCGTACTGGGCATGGTAGATTTTACCAACGTAGCCAACGCCGGTTATTTTGAGGTGCCGCGGATCATGCACTTCGGCATAGAATTTGATGTGTCAGCCATCGTCGCTATCGCCATACTGTTCGTCATCAATTCTATCCAGGCTATCGGTGACTTTTCGGCAACTACATCGGGGGCCATGAACCGCCTGCCAGAAACGCAGGAACTGCACGGCGCATTGCTGGGGCTGGGCGCGACGAACATCCTGGGGGCCTTCTTTGGGTTCCTGCCTACGTCTACCTATGGACAGAATGTCGGCATCGTTACGACGACGCGGGTCATCAATCGTCACGTCCTGGGCATGGCAGCCTTCATTATTCTCATTGCCGGCCTTTTCCCGAAATTTTCTGCGCTCCTGACGACGATTCCCTATGCAGTCCTCGGCGGGGCGACCGTATCTGTATTTGCCTCTATTGCCATGACCGGTATCAAACTGGCCCTTTCAGAAGGGACCAGTCCGCGCAATACGGCTATTATCGGACTAGCCGTGGCTATGGGAATGGGCCTTTCGGCAGCGCCGGCCACATTAGCGCTGTTCCCGGCCTGGGTGACGACGATTTTTGGCAAGGCTCCTGTCGTAGCGGCATCCCTTATAGCTATTACGCTCAATCTCCTCATACCTAAAGAAATCAAATAAGAAAAGACAAAGGTGTCCCGTTATGGTTCCGGCCGCAAAGGGGCACTTTTTGACCGTGTAAACTGATGCGGTTGTGGTATAATAAAACTATCTTGATGGTGTGAAGGTGATACGGTGTTTCAGGAAACGTATGATGCCTCAGCAAAAAGTGCGGCAGCCAAGGTACGGTTTTTAAAAGACAATCCTATAGGATACGTGATGGCTTCCCTTCTGGGCGGAGCCTATTTGGGATTTGGTATATTGCTGACCTATACGATCAGCGGTTTTTTGGGAGACTGTCCGGCACGGCATATCATTATGGGAGCATCTTTTGGCGTTGCCCTGAGCCTGGTCATCATTTGCGGAGCAGAAATGTTTACGGGAAATGCCTTTGTCCTGTACAATGGCCTGAGGCGTAAATTGATTTCTATTAAAGATGTCCTTTGCCTCTGGGCGGTCTGTTACGGCGGAAACTGGCTGGGAGCGGTTATATTATCCCTGCTGTTTTATGGTGCCGGTTATGATACGGGCACGACGGCGGAGGCGATTACCGAAGCAGCAGTCATGAAAATGAGCCTGCCGCCGCTGGAGCTTTTTTTCCGGGGCATCCTCTGCAATATCCTCGTCTGCCTGGCCATCTGGAGCAGTTTCCGCTGTCATTCCGATGCAGGTAAATTGATTATGACGTTTTGGTGCCTGTACGTATTTTATACACTGGGGTTTGAACACTGTATTGCCAACATGACTGTCATGACGCTGGCGATGCTGCTGCCGGCTGCGCCGGATATTACCCTGGCCGGATACGGGTATAATCTGTTCTGGGTGACACTGGGAAATATAGCCGGGGCGGTTTTCTTTTTGTCTATTCCCTACGGATGGGCCGCCTATGGCAGAAAATATCAATAATATCATTGCACGGCACTGGCGCCGGACTATCGCTCCGTCCAGGCCGTGCTTTTTTATGCCCTAAATGCATGATTTCGTGTGAATTATACAGATTGCTAAATAAATGTTAGATAATCTAAAAAATATTTGACACACATACAAATAAAATGCTAATATGTTTTTAGATACGGGAACGGCAAATGTACTATTATAAAAATGCATATAGAATACAAGAGCTGTCCGGATAAAGGGATGCCGGGCAGCCGGAATGGAGGATACGATATGTTACTTCTTGGAAATGGTACGGTTGTGACGCGTACGAAAGAACGTGGACTGATTCATGATGGAGCCGTAGTTATGGACGGCGGTATCATCTGTGATATCGGACCGCTGCCGGCGATGCGGCAGAAGTATGAACAGGCTGACTATATAGATGCCCATGGCGGACTGATCATGCCGGCTTTTATCAATGCCCATGAGCACATTTACAGTGCCATGGCCCGCGGCCTGGCTATCAATGGATATGCGCCCAGGGGATTCCTCGACATTCTCGATGGTCTCTGGTGGAATATCGACCGGCATCTGACCAATGACCTGACCTGGCTGAGTGCCGTAGAAACGTATATGGAATGTATCAAAAACGGCGTGACGACGATTTTTGACCACCACGCCAGTTATGGTGAAATCAAGGACAGTCTGTTTACGATTGGCGATGCAGCACGGAAGATGGGCGTCCGCTCCTGCCTGTGCTATGAAATTTCCGACCGGGACGGCAGGGACAAGGCAAAAGAAGCGGTGCTGGAAAATGAAGCCTGGATCCGGTATGCCCAGAAAGATACGACAGACATGCTCGCCGGCATGATGGGAATGCATGCCCAGTTCACCATCAGTGACGAGACGATGGAACTGGCAGCAAATCATAAACCATCCGGGGCAGGATACCATATCCACGTGGCAGAAGGTATTGAAGATTTGCAGGACTGCCTGAAAAAATATGGCAAACGCATTGTGGACCGGCTCTATGACTGGGATGTCCTGGGACCGCACAGCCTGCTGGGGCATTGCATTTATATCAATCCTCATGAAATGGACCTTCTGAAATATACGGATACGATGGTGGTGCACAATCCCGAATCTAACATGGGAAATGCCTGCGGATG
>NZ_ONTA01000101.1:0-5929 GCF_900320625.1 Megasphaera sp. DJF_B143 | reverse complement strand
GGTATTCTGTACCGGCGCCGATGACAATCTGTGCTGGCGACGCATACATGCCACGGAAATGCTGCAAATGAGTGGACACGGCCTGTCGCAAGGCAAGGCAGCCCCAGACTGGTACTGGTTCCATCAGGTGGGATTGTTCATCTGCCAGAGTGTCCCGAAGCACTTTAGTCCAGGTAGCAAAGGGAAACATATCGGCCTGAATCTGATTTGATGTAAAATCAGCAAACCAGGCAGGTGTTTTTTCTGTTTCCCGGACCGTTTTCCGCACAGATCGGGGCCGTGGGAAGGCACGGGTCGTAATATCAGATACGTAATATCCCCGTTTGGGACGGGAGTAAATATAGCCTTCTGTCAGTAACTGGCCATAAGCCTTTTCTACGGTGATGGTGCTGATTCCCAGGTGAGTGGCAAAGGTCCGTTTGGACGGCAGTCGTTCGCCAGACCGTAATTTACCGCACTGAATATCTTCACGGAGACAATGATACAAATGTTCATAGAGAAATTCTGACCTTATATTTTCAAAAGAATAGGTTAGCATAACAGGCGTCTCATCCAATCTGACCTTTTAAAATATATAAAAATTGAGTCTTTTAATAAGGTCAATTTAGATTATACTAATACCCGTAAGAAATATCAAGTTACATACGGAGGAGATAGTTATGACCAGAAAAACAAACGAACGCTATGAATTAAACAAACAGTTGGCACAAATGCTGAAAGGAGGTGTCATTATGGATGTTACAACATCGGAGCAGGCTAAAATCGCTGAAGAAGCCGGTGCCTGTGCGGTCATGGCACTGGAACGCATTCCGGCTGATATACGGGCTGCCGGTGGCGTGTCCCGCATGAGTGATCCATATATGATTAAAGGAATTCAGGATGCCGTTTCAATACCGGTCATGGCAAAATGCCGCATCGGCCATTTCGTAGAAGCCCAGATTCTGGAAGCTATAGAAATTGATTACATCGACGAAAGTGAAGTTTTGTCGCCAGCAGATAATATATATCATATCGATAAAACTAAATTTAATGTACCCTTTGTCTGCGGTGCCCGTAATCTCGGCGAAGCTTTGCGCCGCATAGCGGAAGGGGCATCTATGATCCGCACGAAAGGTGAACCGGGTACAGGCGATGTCGTGCAGGCAGTCAGCCATATGCGGCTCATCAATTCAGAAATCGCGGCCCTTACGGCTAAACGGGATGATGAACTGTATGAAGCAGCCAAATCGTTGCAGGTACCTTACCATTTAGTTAAATACGTTCACGATGAAGGCAGACTGCCTGTCGTTAATTTTGCAGCCGGCGGGATAGCGACTCCTGCTGATGCGGCACTCATGATGCAGCTCGGTGCGGAAGGTGTCTTTGTAGGGTCGGGTATATTTAAATCGGGCAATCCGGCCAAACGGGCCCGGGCTATCGTTCAGGCCGTGACAAACTATCAGAATCCGGAAATATTGGCAAAATTATCCGAAAATCTTGGAGAAGCCATGGTCGGCATCAATGAAGAAGAAATAAAAATTCTCATGGCAGAACGGGGGCAGTGATGATGAAACCCGTGACGATTGGCATACTGGCCGTTCAGGGGGCCTTTATCGAACACCGGTATATGCTGGAATCTCTGGGTGCCCGGTGTGTTGAATTGCGAAATAAAGAGAATCTGGCCATTCCACTGGATGGACTAGTCCTGCCAGGTGGGGAAAGTACCGTTCAGGGGCGTATTCTCAGGGATGAAGGCATGTTCGGAATATTACAGCAGAAAATCCGAGACGGACTGCCGGTCCTTGCCACCTGTGCCGGCCTGATTCTTCTGGCAGATCATTTGAGCAATGACCGGGCGTCTTATTTCCAGACGTTGCCGGTTACGGTGCGGCGCAATGCGTACGGACGGCAGCTCGGCAGTTTTATAACGACGGCACCGGTAAAAGGTATCGGGGACGTACGGATGAATTTTATCCGTGCCCCCTATATTGAGTCCGTTGAACCAGGAGTGGATGTGTTATCTGTTGTCGATGACCATATCGTGGCCGTAGTTTACAAAAATCAGCTGGCACTATCTTTTCATCCTGAAGTCGGTCAGGATACGCGGATCCATGAATTTTTTCTCGACAGGGTCCGGAAGAAAAAAGGATGATTATTGTTTTACCGGAAGTGGTATGATATACGACATAACAAAAGAAGGGCCGCAGCAAAATGACCAGGATAGTTCATCTTGCTGCGGCCCCTCTTTTGTATTCAAAATTATTCAAACTGCTGTACCAGGTCCCGGAAGGTATCTTTATGAGACGGATACCAGTCAGTAAAGGCCTGGGAATCGGCGAGGAGACGGTCATTCAGTGCCAGAAAGAATGCCGGCAGATTCTTCGTTGTAATAGTGCCAATCTGTGTGCCTATGACACCCTGACCGATGGCATAACTGCCGCCAGCGTAGATGTCGAACGCTTCTTCCATGGCAGTGCCTGTTTTTTTGCCAGATCCGCGCAATCCCAGTATGGCCAGCTGCTGGACCGTGCAATTAGACGGGCAGCCGGAAAAATGGCATTTAGGCAAAAGGGTCGTGTCTTTGCCGCTTTCACGCAGTACGGTGGCAATATGGACGAATGTACCGTGCGAATCGCGCAATCCCTGCTGGCATACCGTTGCGCCGATGCAGCTGACCGATTGTTCAAACGCTGTCCTTGCCGTATCACTTACGGTAATATCCGCTATCGCCCGGGCTTCCGGGGCAGTCAGATTGATTATATATGCTGTTTCATCAGCGTTGAGCCGGATTTCGACATCATCCATAGCTGAAAGTGCCGTAAGAAGACGGGTGAATACAGTCATATCCGGCGTACCTCCCAGGGGCTTGTAGGCTACATAGTACAGGCCGGGCTGTTTTTGCTTTCCTATGCGCAGGTCAGACAATATGCGATCGTCATCACTGCCTTTTGTTGACGGTGTCTGCGGTTCAATCGTCAGTCTGTAATCTCCTTCAGAGCGGACTTTCCTGACGGCGTCCTGCACAGCCTTACGGAACGCATCTTCTCCCATGGCTTCCAGAATAAAGCGGGAACGATTGCGGCCGCGGTGTTCATAATCACCGTATTTCATGTAAATATCACGGGCATAGGCAAAAATGTAGTAAGAAATATCTAGGGGATCGATACCGTGGTCGATGAGAATGCCAAAGCGGGAGCCATTGACGCCGAAACCTCCGCCGGCATAGACATCGAATGTGTAATCTGGACGGGCTACGAATCCCAGGTCTTTGAACGTTGCATGTCCTTCATTGTCGAGGCCGTTTGAAAAGCTGATTTTAAATTTGCGGGGAAGGTTCAGCCTGGGCATGAGATTGATGACGAAGTGGGAAGCTGCTTCGATATAAGGGGTCATATCAAAGTATTCACCCTGTTCGACGCCGTGGAGGGGACTGGCCGTTATATTACGCGGATTGTCGCTTCCAGCGCCATAACAGTATATGCCGGCATCGAAGCATTCCTGGTACAAAGCCAGCAGATTTTCTTCAGACAAATGGTGAATCTGGAGAGCTTCGCCTGTCGTGAAATGAATCATGTCTAAGGGATATCGCCCGAGTATATCTTTTAAAAAGAGAATATGTTTTTTCCGGATGGCACCGCCGGAAAAGCGCAGACGCAGCATAGAACTCTGTCCGCCCCGTTCACCATAACTTCCAAACTTGCCAGACGTGCCTTTGTATTTTGCAGGTGGAAGCTCTTTAGCATAAAAAGCATGGCAGGCTTCTTTAAACAGAGGGAAGCGGCCCTGTAGTTCTGATTTCGTTTCCTGGGAAATTTCGGTCATGGAAAAGCTCCTTTCGAAAAAGAAAGTGTAATACTGAACATAGTATACCAGAATCCCCGATGTGTGGATATACAGAATTTTCCATAGAAGTAAAAAGTTTTACATAGAAGCAACGGGATGTATAGGAAATCTTTACAAAGGTGATTCACAATGGGTATGTTCGTACAGAAGGAGGGGTTATATGAAGCAAGTTTTTTTCTCTTCCACGCTGATGTGGAGTGCACCATTGCAGGATATGGCACAGGTCGTCCGGGACCATCAGCTGGCAGGGATAGAAGTATGGGCACAGCATTTTTTCTATCATCAGTACGACCGGAATGTTTATAGAGAATATGCCACCAAATTCCAGATGAAGACCTTTGTGCACAGCTGCAGCTGGGATCTGAACCTGGCTTCACTCAATGAGGGAATACGGCAGGCTTCTGTTCAGGAAGTCATAGCTTCTCTGCATCTGGCCAGAGATCTGGAAGCTTCTGAAGTGACGGTTCATCCCGGACATATGACTATGCCATTCTGGCCCAGGACCAGCGTGGCCCTGTTTCATCAATCGCTGGAACAGATTGCCGAAGCATCTCATGTTTTAGCAATCCCCGTATCACTGGAAATTATGGAGAAGATTCCGAAAGAGTTCGTCACATCTGTTGAGGCTATGGAGAACGCAGCAGGAGATTTATTTGATGCATTTTATTATACATTGGATACGGCCCACTGTGACAGTACAGCGGAAATCCGTCGCATATTGAATGAGATGCCACGGCTGTCTAAGATACATATCAGCAACCGTCAGGGTCCCGTATATCATACGCCCCTTAGGGAAGGAGATTATGACTTCAGGAAACTGCTGGGCGTTTTATACAGCCGGCAGCTGCCATTGGTCGTAGAAGGGTTTGATGCCGGTACCGGCTACACGATATTACACAAAAATCTTGATTTCTTACATGAGGAGGAACAACATGAATACATGGATAAAAAAAACCTGCGGTCTCTTACTGACCGGTGTTACGCTGTTTAGTCTTGCAGGCTGCGGAGGAAGCGGGGAACAGTCATCGGCTGCCAAAGACGACCTTAAGGGGGAAGTCGTCCTCTATACGTCCCAGCCGGAAAAAGATGCCCAGAAGCTGATAAAAGCGTTTAACAAGGAACATCCTGACGTCAAAGTCAGTGTATTCCGGTCTGGTACGGAAGAAGTCATCAGCAAAGTCATGGCAGAACAATCGGCCGGCGATATCAAAGCGGATGTGCTGCTGGTCGCCGATAATGTGACCTTTGAATCTCTGAAAAATAAAGATATGCTGGAAGCTTATGAATCGCCGGAACTGTCCGGTATTCCCAGTCAGTTCATCGATAAGGACCACATGTATACGGGAACGAAAGTCATCACGACGGGCATTATGGTCAATACGGATAAAGCCAAAGAACAGCCGGCTGCTTTTGCCGATTTGACAAAAACGGCGATGAAAGACGAAGTATCCATGCCGAGCCCGCTATATTCCGGCGCGGCTGCCTATAACCTGAGCCTGCTCACCCGGACAAATGGCCTGGGCTGGGACTGGTACAATGCCCTGAAAGCCAATGGCGTTAAAGTCGATAAAGGAAATGGTTCCGTTCAGAAAGCTGTCGTTTCTGGTGAAAAAGCTTACGGTATCGTTGCCGATTTCATGGCTAACCGGTCCCGGAAAGACGGAGCGCCTGTCACCTTCATTTATCCGTCGGAAGGATCTCCTGCCGTAACCGAACCAATCGGCCTGATAAAGAATGCCAAACATAAAAAAGCAGCCCAGGCTTTTATCGATTTCGTACTGTCCCAAAAGGGACAGGAACTGGCTGCCAGCATCGGATATACGCCGATTAAAGAAGGAGTCGCTGCTCCGGAAGGTTTGAAATCGATTACGGATATCCATGTACTGTCTGGCGACGTGACGACACTCTTTACCAACCGTGAAGCCGATAAAAAACAGTTCAGCAGCATCTTCTCATAAAGGGGGACTTCCATTGTTATCCTCAAAGATACAGCGGCCGATAGTACGACTGGTGTTCTACAGCCTTCTGTGTTTTGTCTTTGTGGCTCCGGTCCTGCGCCTCTGCGTCATGAGTTTTCATGGCGCAGATGGCTATAGTCTGGCCAATT
>NZ_ONTA01000099.1:0-4303 GCF_900320625.1 Megasphaera sp. DJF_B143 | reverse complement strand
CTGTCCGGGTCTGGGAAGTCGTCCCTGGCTTTCGATACGATTTATGCCGAAGGACAGCGGAGGTATGTCGAATCACTGTCAGCGTATGCCCGTCAGTTCCTGGGACAGATGGACAAGCCCGATGTCGATTACATTGAAGGGCTGTCGCCGGCTATTTCTATCGATCAGAAGACGACGAGCCGGAATCCCCGGTCTACTGTAGGGACGGTCACAGAAATCTACGATTACCTGCGATTGCTGTATGCCCGTGCCGGGGAAGCGTTCTGCCCGAAGTGCGGCAAGCCCATCCGCCAGCAGACAATCCAGCAGATGGCCGATTCCCTCATGGCTCTGGGTGACGGAGAAAAAGTCATGATCATGGCACCCGTCGTCGATGGGCGGAAGGGGACCCATCAGAAAGTATTGTCCCGTCTGGTCAAAGACGGATATGTCCGGGTGCGCGTCGATGGAGAAGTCTATCTTTTGTCGGACGATATTCCTCTGGAAAAGAATAAGAAGCATACTATCGAAGTCATTGTCGATCGCCTGGTCATCAAGGACAGTATCCTGACTCGGCTGACTGACTCTCTGGAAACGGCAGCGAAATTAGGCGAAGGCATCGTCCATGTCTTCCGCATGAGCACGAAAGAAACTGTGACGTACAGCCAGCATTTTGCCTGCCCCGATTGTCATGTGAGCCTGCCGGAAATCGAGCCTCACCTGTTTTCGTTCAACAGTCCCTTTGGTGCCTGCCCGGCCTGCTCAGGCATCGGCAGTACCATGGAAGTTGATCCCCATCTGTGTCTGCCTCATGGTGATGTATCCTTTGCCGACGGCTGTATTGCTGCCCTCAGCAGTAATCCCGATTCATGGTTCATGCGTCAGCTGGGAGGCCTTTTGAAACCGTATGGATTTACGATACAGAATTGCTATAATGACCTGCCGGAAGAACTGCAGCAGAAATTGCTCTACGGTTCGGATGATGAATGTGTCTTTGAATATGAAAATCTGCGCGGTGAAGTTAAGACATTCTCGACGCCCTTTGAAGGGGTTATACCGATGGTGCGCCGCCGTTACCGCGAAGCTTCATCAGATATGATGCGCGACCAGTTTGGCCAGTTTATGTCGGTCAAGCCGTGTACGGCCTGTCATGGGGCCCGGTTGCGGCCGGAAGCGCTGGCTATTAAAATCGGCGGACTGGACATCCATGAGCTGACAGATTTATCCGTGACGGATATGATTCACTTTTTTGATACGTTGGAACTCAGCCATCGGCAGCAGCTGATTGCCAAACAGATTCTCAAAGAAATCAGGGCCCGCCTCGATTTCCTGCGGACCGTAGGGCTGGAATATCTCACATTGTCCCGGACTGCAGGTACTTTGTCAGGCGGGGAAGCCCAGCGCATCCGCCTGGCTACGCAGATAGGTTCTGGTCTGGTCGGCGTCCTGTATATTCTCGATGAACCGTCTATCGGCCTTCATCAGCGGGACAACGACAAACTGCTCGGTGCCCTGAAGCATCTCCGCGACCTGGGAAATACCCTGATTGTCGTAGAACACGACGAAGATACCATGCGGGCGGCCGATTATATTCTCGATATCGGGCCGGCAGCCGGAGAACACGGGGGACGGATTGTTGCCCAGGGGACGGCGGAAGATATCATGGCATGCCCGGAATCCCTGACTGGACAGTATCTGAAAGGGACGAAATTCATCCCTGTTCCGGCACAGCGCCGTCCGGGAAATGGAACGCAGATTGAAATCGTCGGTGCGGCAGAACATAATTTAAAAAATATCGATGTAGCCTTTCCTCTGGGAACACTTACGGTAGTGACCGGTGTATCTGGTTCAGGAAAATCGACGCTGGTCAATGAAATCCTTTATAAAGGGATGGCAGAAGCCGTGTATGGTACGCCCCACCGGCCGGGAAAATTTAAAGAATTGCGCGGCACAGAATACATCGATAAAATCATCAATATCGACCAGTCGCCTATCGGACGGACTCCCCGATCCAACCCGGCTACCTATACGGGTGTCTTTGATTTCATCCGCCAGCTGTTCAGCCAGACGCCGGAAGCCAAGGTCCGTGGCTATAAAGCCGGCCGGTTTAGTTTCAACATCAAAGGCGGCCGCTGTGAAGCCTGCCGGGGCGACGGCATCATCCGCATCGAAATGAATTTCCTGCCCGATGTCTACGTGCCCTGTGAAGTATGCCATGGTACGCGGTACAACAGGGAAACGCTGGAAGTAAAGTATAAAGGCAAGACGATTTCCGATGTCCTGAACATGACCGTAGATGAAGCCTGCGATTTCTTTGCCCAGATTCCGCGCATCCTCAATAAACTGAAAACGCTCCAGCAGGTCGGTCTCGGGTATATCCGACTGGGACAGCCTGCGACGACCTTATCCGGCGGGGAAGCCCAGCGGGTAAAATTGGCGACAGAGCTTTCCAAGAGAAGTACCGGGCGCACGTTGTATATCCTCGACGAACCGACGACTGGGCTGCATACGGCGGATATCCACAAGCTGATGGATGTCCTGCAGCTCCTCGTCGATGGCGGAGATACGGTCGTTGTCATTGAACATAATCTCGATGTCATCAAGGCGGCTGATTATCTCATCGATCTGGGACCTGAAGGCGGCGACGGAGGCGGCACGGTCGTTGCGACGGGGACGCCGGAAGATATCTGCGCTGTCCCGCAGTCGTATACGGGGCAATTCCTGAAACCCGTACTGGAACGGACGCGGAAACTCATGGAAGAACGAGGTGACCAATAGTGGCATTTTCACAGGCCGTGCTCGAAAAAGTGAATAATCTGACGACCCAGCCCGGCGTGTATTTATGGAAAGATGCCAAAGGTCATATTATTTATGTGGGCAAGGCAGTCAATCTGCGCAACCGCGTCAAAAGTTACGTCCGCAACGATGCCAACCGGGCCGTCAAAGTGGCGGCTATGATCAGTCATGCTGTCGATCTGGAAACCATCGTCGTAGCCAATGAAATGGAAGCGCTGATTCTGGAAAATACGCTCATCAAGAAGCATCATCCCCGGTATAATATCATGCTTCGCGATGACAAGACCTATCCTTATATCAAGGTGACGCTGCAGGACGACTATCCGCGGGTCTGCATGACCCGGCGGGTCATGCGTGATGGTGCCCGGTATTTCGGCCCCTTTGCCGATGCCGGGGCAGTGCACCGCGTCCTGAAACTGATGCAGCGTGCCTTCCACATCCGGACCTGCCGCAATCTCAAAGCAGACCGGCCGTGCCTGCAGTATCATATGGGACATTGCGATGCGCCCTGTGTGCACTATATTACAAAAGCTGATTATCAGGTATTGGTCCGGCAGGCCGTGGATCTGCTGGAAGGAAGGAATACGCCGCTTATACGGGATTTACAGCAAAAAATGGAAGCAGCATCGGATGAGCTGGAATTTGAAAAAGCAGCTGTGTACCGGGACCAGATAGAAGCCATCCGGGTCATTCAGTCCCAGCAGAACATCGTTACCCAGGGCGGCGATATGGATGTATTGGGACTGGCCAGCGATGCCGGACAGTCCTGCGTCCAGATTTATACCATCCGCAGCGGCCGGCTTATGGGACGGGAGACATTCAGTCTGGATCACAGCGATGATGAGTCAGCCGCCGATATGACGGAAGCCGTCATTGACCAGTATTATACGGCTCAGTCGTTTATCCCGCGGGATATTGTCGTAGCCGCTGTGGCAGAACAGGAAGATTGTGAACGGCGGCTGAGCCAGCTGAAAGGCCAGCAGGTCAACCTAATCATTCCCCAGCGGGGCAGTAAAAAGAAACTCCTCGCCATGGCGGAAGAAAACGCCCGCGTCCTGCTCGAACAGAGACGGCTCCAGTGGCAGCATGATACGGATAAGACGAGCGGTGCCGTCCAGGCTCTGGCCCGGGTGCTGGACCTGCCGTCCCTGCCGGAACGGATGGAATGTTTTGATATTTCCCATACCCAGGGTATCGAAACGGTTGCCTCTATGGTAGTTTTTGAAAATGGTCAGCCGGCACGCAGTGAGTACCGGAGGTTTAAATTAAAAACCGTACAGGGAAAGCCCGATGATTTTAAATCTATGGCGGAAATCATGGAACGGCGGTATAATGAAAAAGACTGGCCTGTTCCTGATTTAATAGTCATCGATGGCGGCAAGGGACAACTCCATGCCGCTCTGCCAATCATACGGCAGGCCGGGTGTGAGGCGCCGGTCATCAGTCTGGCCAAGCGCATAGAAGAAGTCTTTGTCGAAGGGCGCAGCGATTCAATTATCCTCAGCCATCATACGCCGGAGCTGCAGCT
>NZ_ONTA01000198.1:0-4255 GCF_900320625.1 Megasphaera sp. DJF_B143 | reverse complement strand
TTAATATCCGCCCGCCCGGTGATGCGCACAGCCAAATCGGCCGCCGTCAGACTGCCATAACGCCCGTACGTCTTGGGAAATACGACGACGCTGACCGTATGGGTATAATCTTCCAGGGTCAGGATGGCCATCGTGTCTTTCCGCTTGGTCAGGACCTGCCGCCGGGCCGTAATCAGACCGCCAATTTCCATGACCCGTCCGTCGTACTGCTCCTTATGTTCCCCGTACAGGGCCGATAAGGGCGTCAGTTTATCCATGACATCGTGAAAGGCATCGAGGGGATGGCCGGAAAAGTAAAAGCCATCATACTCTTTTTCCATAGCCAGCCGCATTTCGATGGGATATTCCGGTACATCCGGATAAGTCAGTGACGATACCTGTTTTTCTTCTTCCATATCAAACAGACCCATCTGCCCTGAATCGCGTTCTTTCTGATAGAGCGAACCAAGGGCCATGGCCTGGTCGAGAACGGCCATGAGCTGGGACCGGCGCTTGCCAAACGAATCCATGGCCCCGCATTTGATGAGACTTTCCATGGCCCGTTTATTGACCACGTGGAAATCAACACGGCTGCAAAAATCTTCCAGTGACTGATAAGGACCGTCCTGCTCCCGCTTATTCACGATTTCCGTGATGGCGTTCTGGCCTACGCTCTTGACGCCGGAAAGGCCAAAACGGATGCTGTCTCCCTGTACGGAAAACATATAGACGCTGGCATTGACATCGGGGGACAGGACCGGCACACCATGGCGTTTGCATTCCTGGATATAATAACTGATTTTGCTGATATCATTGATGACACTGGTCATGGTGGCCGCCATGAATTCCGGGCGGTAATGAACTTTCAAATAGGCCGTCTGCCAGGCAATATAGGCATAGGCAGCCGAATGAGATTTGTTGAAGCCATAGCCGGCAAAATAGACCATGAGGTCGAATACTTTATTGGCAATATCATCAGGGATATGATTTTTCTGTGTGCCCGTCAGGAAATTCTTGCGCTGTGCCACCAGGATTTTTTCTTTTTTCTTGCCCATGGCACGGCGCAGGAGATCGGCCTGTCCCAGGGTGAATCCGCCCATAGCGGAAGCAATCTGCATGACCTGTTCCTGATACAGGATGACACCGTACGTATCTTTCAGGATGGGTTCCAGCAGTGGATGGAGATAGGTCACCTTCGTTTCACCGTGACTTCGTTTGATGAAATCCGTTACCATGCCGCTTCCCAGAGGTCCTGGCCGGTACAGGGCCACGGTGGGGATCATGTCTTCAAAATGCGTCGGCGCCAGTTCCTTTACCAGGTTGGTTATGCCTTCTGATTCCATCTGGAATACGCCGGCCGTATCTCCTTCGGTGAGCAGTTTCCCTGTTTCCGGGTCGTCGAGGGGAATGGCATTGATATCGAGATCGATACCGCGGTTAGCCTTGATGAGCTTGATCGTATCGCCGATAACGGTCAGCGTACGCAGGCCGAGAAAGTCCATTTTCAGTAGTCCCAGTTCTTCGACGAGGTCTTTATCATACTGGGTTGTCAGATAGTGTTCTTTTGAGAACTGGACCGGTACATAGTCATCGACAGGAGCAGCAGAAATGACGACCCCGGCTGCATGGGTAGACGAATGACGGGGCAGTCCTTCGAGGATCTTCCCATACGTTACGAGCTGATGCACCTGTTCGTCCGTTTCGTATTCACTGCGGAATTCCTTGCTTTCATCGAGTGCTTTATCGAGTGTAATGCCCAGTTCGGCCGGCACCATTTTGACGATGCGGTTTACCTCACTGAGAGGCATATCCATGACCCGACCTACATCGCGCAGGACGGCACGGGCTGCCAGTGTACCAAAGGTGATGATCTGGGCAACATGGTCCTGACCGTATTTCTGCGTAACGTAATCGATGACCTTGCTGCGGTTTTCATAGCAGAAATCCATATCGATATCGGGCATGGTGACCCGTTCCGGATTAAGGAATCGTTCAAAAAGGAGGTGATATTTGAGCGGATCCAGCCCGGTAATTCCCAGAAGATAGGCTACGACAGAACCGGCAGCTGAACCACGGCCGGGACCGACGGGAATGTTATGATCCCTGGCGAACTTGACATAGTCCCAGACGATTAGAAAATACGAGGGAAACCCCATGGTTTCAATGACGCCCAGTTCGTAATCGAGCCGTTTCCGCACTTCATCTGTCACGGGATGGTAGCGACCGGGCAATGCCTCTTCACAAAGTTTGCGCAAATAGGACGTATCGGTTTCGCCTTCCGGTACGGGAAATTTGGGCAGGTGCCGTTCATCGAAAGAAATCGTCACATTACATTTATCGGCAATTTCCAGGGTCGTATCGAGTGCTTCCGGCATATCGGCAAACAAAGCCGCCATTTCGTCGCCGTCTTTCATGTAAAATTCATCGTTGGAAAAACGGAAATGGCTGGGATCATCCAGCGTAGATCCGGTAGAAATGCAGAGTTTGACTTCCTGTGCCGGAGCATCGGTTTTGTAAATATAATGATAGTCGTTCGTCGCCACCAGTTTCAAACCGTACTCCCGGGCCCAGTCTTTGAAAACATGGCGCACCAGCTTTTCTTCCGGCAGTCCGTGATTCTGCACTTCCAGATAGAAGTCCTCTTTCCCGAATATGGACACCAGTTCTTCCAGCGCACGCCGCGCCCCCGCTTCGTTGCGATTGATGAGATCCTGCTGGATCTGGCCTTCAATGCATGCGCTGAGAGCGATGAGTCCCCTATGATAGGTTTTCAGCAAGTCATAGTCCACGCGGGGACGGTGATAATTATTTTCCCCGTCGATAAACCCTTTAGATACAATTTTTATTAAATTATGATAGCCTTCATTATTTTTAGCCAGCAGGATCAGGTGGCAAAGCCGTTCCTTTGCAGGATGGTCCATGCGGCTGCCCCGTGTCATGTAGACTTCACACCCCAGGATAGGTTTGATTCCCTGGGCCAGCGCTTCTTTATACAGGTGGATGACGCCGTACATATTGCCATGGTCGGTAATTGCCACGGCCGGCATATCCAGTTCTTTAGCCCGGGAAACCATGTCAGGGATGCGGCACATGCCATCAAATAGGCTGTACTGTGTATGTACATGGAGATGTACAAAAGGTCTCATATCATAAAATCTCCTTTTATCAGAAAAAACGCCCGGCCGGGCGTTTTACTCTTTGACGAATGTTTTTAAAATCCGTGGCAGGTATTTTCCACACAGCCAGATATCTTCATGATGATGCCGTGTCTGAGACCATTCATAAATCAGGGTGCGGATAATCATAAACAGATACTCCGTCGCTTCTTCTGCCGAAATCGTATCGTCGAATGTGCCAATGCTCTGGGCCACTTTAATGAAATTGAGCATATTATTGTAAAAATCGATGGATAAATAGCTGTGTTCCGTATCGTAGATATATTCAAAGGTCCGGTATACATTATAAGCGAAAGCTTCACCGGCATTGGCCCACAGATCCCCATACATGTCGATTTCCTTGAACAGATGCTGATAGGGTTTCCTGGCCTTCTGCACCACATCCTGCGACAGATTTGGCATAGGTGTCCGGGCAATGGAAATACATATCTGCAGCAGCAGGTCTTCTTTATTTTTAAAATGATAATATAAAGACCCGATGGGGAGCTTGGCCGCCGTACTGATTTCTTTCATGGAGGTCTTTTCATAACCGTTGTGAGAAAACAGGTTCTGGGCTACGTTCATAATATACTGGCGATTCGCTTCCGTCTGCAATTGTCGTTTTGTAATGTGTTTAACTGTCATAGATATCCTTTCCCGCTCTCCTGATATTTATTTATTATATTCTAGAATCAAATTTCGTGAATTGTCAAGAACTTTTTAAGAATATGACTCTATGATCTGATTGCAGAAAAACATGCAGCCCTGACGTATCAGGGCTGCATGCCGGGAGCGTATATGCTGCTGCGTATTACTTTCTGTCTGCCAATTCCTTGTAGGAATCGAGTCGGTCTTTCATATCTTTTTCCGTACGTTCGTAGAACTGTTCCGCCTGTTCCGGGAAGACTTTCTGCAACGATGCATACCGTACTTCTCCCAGGAGGAAGTCCTTCAGATCGCCCTTGGGATCTTTCGAATCCAGAGTGAAGCCGTTCTTGCCGGCTGCTTCTACATCCGGATTGTACCGGTAGAGATGCCAGTATCCGTTCTGTACGGCTTTCTTTGCTTCTATCTGGCTGAAGCCCATGCCCTTCTTGATGCCGTGGTTGATGCACGGTGCA
>NZ_ONTA01000158.1:0-14711 GCF_900320625.1 Megasphaera sp. DJF_B143 | reverse complement strand
CCGGAAGAATACAAGGATTTCTTCAAACACCAGTTCTACGAATGGGAAGACCCCATGGAAATCTTCCATACCAAAGCCGAAGGGGCCGTCGAATATACGGCACTGCTCTTCATTCCCGGCAGTGCACCATTTAATTTGTATTATACGGATTACGAAGCGGGCCTGCAGTTGTACAGCCGCCACGTCTTCATCATGGACAAATGCAAAGACCTCCTGCCGGACTACCTGCGCTTTGTCAAAGGCCTCGTCGATTCGCCAGACCTGTCCCTGAATATTTCCCGTGAACTGCTCCAGCAGAGCCGTGAACTGAAACTTATCGGACGCAACCTGGAAAAGAACATCCTCAAGACGCTGGCCCGCACCCTGGAAAAAGACCGGGCCAAATACGAAAAGTTCTGGGCTGAATATGGCAAGTCCCTGAAAATCGGCGTATACAGCGGCATGATGACCGGCGAAAACAACGTCGATAAACTGAAAGACCTGCTGCTGTTCATGAGTTCCAAAGACGGCAAGCTCTGCACGCTGAAAGAATACGTGGGCCGCATGAAAGACGGTCAGCAAAAGATTTACTTCGCTACCGGCAAGGACCGGGCTGCCATCGATGCCATGCCGCAGATGGAACTTCTCCGCGACCGCGACCTGGAAGTCCTCTACATGCTCGACCCGGTCGATGAATTTGCCGTACAGGCCATTGGTGAATACGATGGTAAGAAATTCCATTCTATCAGCCAGGGCGATCTCGACCTCGACGATGACGAATACAAGGAAGAAAAGAAGAAAGCCGAAGACCTGGCCAAGAGCAATGAAGACCTGCTCAAGGATATCAAGGAAGTCATCGGTGACAAAGTGGCCGATGTCCGCCTGTCGAACCGCCTGAAATCCGGCGCTGTCTGCCTCGTCGCTGATGCAGCCGGCCCGTCCATCGCCATGGAACAGGCCTTTGCCGCAGCCAATAACCCCATGCTCAAAGCCCGCCGCATTCTGGAAATCAACCCCAATCACGACCTCTTTGGCCGTCTCCAGACGCTCCATGCAGCCGGCAAAGATTCCCAGGATTTCAAAGACTACTGCAAACTTCTCTACGATCAGGCCCTGCTTCTGGAAGGCATCCTGCCTGACGACCCGGCGGCTTTTGCCAATAAGGTTGCCCAGATGATGGCAAAATAAAGAAGCCTGCCAAACCGTCCGGAAGGCGCGTAGAAAGACAATAGAACGACTATAGAGATAAAACGGACGGAGAGGCCGCCCCATACAGCAATCGCTGCTTTGTGGGGCGGCCTCTTTTTTGCTGCTGTGATGGATTTTGCTCAGTATTGCGTCAGTACATATTTTTATACTATTATATATCCGGCATTTCACAGTAAAAATAGGAAGACTATGGTGGATATGGTATAATGAATGAAGTAATTCTGTATCATTTTATGACAGGGGGAAATCACTATGCTGCCTGCTATTTATATCATTGGCTGCGGCGGGACTATTGCCGGCCGGGCCGCGTCCCAGTCTGAACTCATTGGCTATCAGGCCGGGGAAGTTTCTATAGACGATCTCATCCAATCAGTGCCGGAAATGACCAGCTATGCTTCTATCCGGGGAGAACAGTTCTGCAATATCGACAGTTCCAGTATGACTGAAGAACTGCTGCTGCAGCTGGCGCGCCATGTACAGGATATAGCTGGCCGGGACGACGTAGATGGTATCGTCATTACCCACGGCACGGATACGATGGATGAAACAGCCTATTTCCTGAATCTCACCGTTCACACCCACAAGCCCGTTGTCCTCGTCGGAGCCATGCGGCCGGCTACGGCCATCAGTGCCGACGGCCCCATGAATCTGCTGGAAGCGGTACGTCTGGCGGCAACTCCCGGAGCGGGGGAATACGGCGTCCTGCAGGTCATGAACAGTACCATCTGTTCGGCCCGGTTCGTGGAAAAGACCGATACGACCCATGTCCATACCTTTACCGATGGCCAGCTGGGGGCCCTGGGATTTATGCAGGATGGCGTTCCCGTCTTCTATCAGAAGCCGCTGCGCCGCCATACGTATGACTCCCGCTGGACCTGCCCGGCAGAAGACCATCTGCCGCCTGTCTGGATTCTGTACTGTCATATCGGCATGACGGCCGCGCTCATTGAAACGGCGATGGAACGGGGCATACGGGGCATCGTCCTGGCCGGGATGGGCCATGGGAATATGCCGAAATACCTCCTGCCAGTCATCAAAGAGGCACAGCTGAAGGGAATCGTCTTCGCCCGTACGACGAGGGCGGCCGGCGGCATCGTCAGCCCTGTACCCCTGTGGCCACAGATGATCGGTGCAGACAATCTGTCGCCCCAGAAAGCACGGCTGCTGCTGCAGCTGGCATTGCAGGAAACGAGTGACATAGAACAGATACAGCACTGGTTTGGCGAGTATTGACCGGCCGGCTTGTGACATACCATGGCATGTGATAAAATGATACAGATAGTATAATTGCTACCTGAACATACTACATGGGATAGGAGAGACGAACATGAAAAAATATACAAAAATTCTGATGACAGCTGCCGTTGCCGCCGTATTGAGCGGCAGCGTCATGGCTGCGGGAACGACGGGCGGTCTGCGCGATATCGATACGTATTGGGGAAAACAGGCCGTTGAATATTTCTATGACAACCATTATGTCAGCGGTGCCGATGGATATTTCCATCCCGATGATCCCATCACCCGTGAAGGCATTGCCTCCATCATCAACAACATGCTCAATGAAAGCCCGGCCGTCCCCAAGACAAGCTTCAAGGATATCCAGGGCCGGTGGTCCCAGCGGGCCATCGATTCCCTCGTCGATAAACAGATTATGAACGGTTACAGTGACAACACCTTCCGCCCGACGCAGAACATTACGCGGGAAGAATTTGCCGTCATCGCCTATAATTATATGAGTTATAAAGGCATTACCGTCCAGGATACGGCTGTCCCCTATGACGATGAAAATGCCATCGCTCCCTGGGCGCGGAAAGCCGTCGATACCCTGTCTGCAGCCGGTTATATGAAAGGGGCCAATAATACCTTCCAGCCGAAAGAAGAAATTACCCGTGGCGAAGCTGTCAACGTCCTCTACCGCATCCTCACTAACGGCAAGGGCAGTTCGGAAAAACAAAATACCCTGGAAACACAGGTATTTAAAGACATCACCGATGTCTACGGATCTATCAAGAACTTTGCCAAAGACGGCATCATGTACTGGCAGGGCAATAAACTCCACGTAGGCGTCAAGACCCAGGCCAACCGGGACAAGCTGGAACAGGCCCTGGCGGAAGATTCCCAGATTGAAGGCGGTTCCGTCATCGTCCAGCGTTCGACCTACAGTTACAATGATTACAAAAACATCATGGCCCGGGCCGAAAAGGTATACCGCGCCAATGAACCGACCGGCTCCTTTGTCAAGACCGACGTCGATTATCTCAATGAAAAGGTATTGCTCACCGTAAATTCCATTTCCAAAGGAACCCAGACGGCACTGAATAAGGAAATCGGCGGTGTACTGCGTATCGTCATTCAGTAGCAGGAGGAACTATGATGAAACCGAAGAAACTGGCGGCCCTGTTTGTGGCCTTTACCCTGTTTTCCGGCGTGACGGCTCTGGCGGAAGCTCCCTATACCGATCTGGGAGGACTGAAGAGCCGTGCTGCCATCGATTACCTGTACGATAACCAGTGCCTGGATTTCGCTGCAGGAAAGACCTTTGCCCCACAGCAGGTACTGACGCGGGGAGACCTGGCGCAGCTCATATACAGCGTCGCCCTGAAACTGCCGGAATCGCCGCTCGTCTTCAGTGATGCGCCGACGCCCAAAGCCAATGATGCCATGGCCGCCGTGGCAGCCCAGGGGATACTCAAAGGCTATGAAGATGGCTCCTTCCACCCCGATGAACCGGTGACGCGGGAAGAATTTGCCGCCGTCCTCTACCGCTACCTGAAGTACTGTGGCCTGGAAGAAATTGAAAACCACCAGCTGCCCTACGGCGACATTGCCGACGTAGCTCCGGAAAACCGCACGGCCGTAGAATATCTCCAGCGGAAAGACCTCATGACGACGACGGACAACCTGTTCCGTCCCCGGGAAGGTATGACCCGGGCGGCTGCTGCCGAAACGATATACCATATGATGCATTCTGATGCCGATTACGTATCCCACGTCGATGTGGAAAGCCAGGTCATACGGGCCCTCAATGCCGAATATGGCAGCATGCCTGCCTTTTTCCAGCAGGGGACGCTCTACTGGGATGGGGACAAACTGGTCCTCGGATTCAGAGGCTCGCCGCGCATGTTCCTGAAGCAGCGCCTGAAAAAAGATGTGAGCCGCTATGATGTGCTGGTATTCCGCCACGTCCGCTTTGCCCGTGCCGATTACGACCAGCTCATGACAAGGGCTATCAACTGCATCGTTTCCGAAGAAGGCGTGCAGAACTACGTTGGTTCCGTGCCGGATTATAAGAACGAAACCATCGATGTCATCGTGCGCCGTCCTCTGGCCGATACAACCGTACAGAAACTGAATGAACGGATAGGGAAAGGTGTCGTGCGGATTCATGACGTGCGCACGGCCGCCATGCGCCCCCAGCCGGCAAGCCCGGCAGGAGAAACGAAAAAAGTCGATACGGATACCAACAAGGACTTGTCCCATTCGCCGCTCTACGATGAAGCGACCAATGCCGCCGTCAATTCCGTCATCCGCGACGCCATGAAATAACAGAAAGGGAGACGTGAATGTAATTGAAACTGCTCAAGAAACTTGCAATCGCAGCCTGCACTATGACCTTTATGGTGTGCAATCTGGCTTTTGCCAAATTCGTTGTCCTCGATGATGTTCATTTTGACAAACAACATTCTGCCAAAAATTATAAAATCGTATCCGTCGATAACGGCATACCTACGGAAATCCGTCTCAAGGCAGGCAATTATGGCTATACCCGCATGACGGTAAAGCAGAATAAAAAACTCGTATATATCACGGACCTCCTGACAGAGGATAATATCCATCACATGCAGCGGGTCCAGGACCAGGACAGCGGCCGGATTTTTTACCTGCTTTCCCAATTCAGGCACGCTACGGCTTTTGGCTATGACCCGGTTAAAGGGTCCTGGCAGGAATACATCAATTCGAAAAACTATTATGCCGGGTATGACAAGCCCCATGCCAACCTGATTGTCAATAAAGACAATGAACTGGAACTTTCGTTCTTTGTATTCGGTGACGGGGTTCCCAACCATATCTATCAGTTCTTCTGGGATAACAAGGCCAACTGGTTTGGGTACCGCGATTTAGGTTACTACGTCTTCAAGGACGGGAAAAATCATAAAGTATAACCATAACAGGCATTTCCTCAGATAAAAAAACAGGTGCATGCCAGCTGCTTATGATGGTCAGCTGGTATGCACCTGTTTTGTAATGCGATGGGCATAGAGCAGGCAGGGCCGGTTTACTGCCCAAGGAGCAGGCGGGCCAGTTCATCCGGGCTCTGGACGAGGTAATCGGGATGGAGCCGTTCCAGATCCTCTTTGTCGCGGAATCCCCAGGTGACGAGGATGACGTCGAGACCGGCATTGCGGGCCGTCATGCTGTCTACTTCCGAATCGCCGATGTAGACGGCATCTTCTCTGGCACATCCCAGCCGCTTCAGGGCTTCCCATACCATATCGGGTTCCGGCTTTTTCCGGTAGCGCGGTGATTCTCCCATGGAGAACGATACAAGATGGGAGAAAAATTCTTCGTGGAGTTCGCTGACGGCAGCCTGTCCTTTGTTGGACACGATGGCCGTCTTTCGTCCGCCGGCCTGAAGGGCAGACAGCAGGGACACGATGCCGTCATAGGGGTGGGTATGGCCCTGGCAGTGGCTGCTGTACCAGGTCTTGAATTCCTCGGCTAGTTTTTGCTGCTCTGCCGGGTCCAGATCCGGTGCGGTCCGCTTTATGAGTCCGGTGTAGCCGTATCCCAGAGCGGCCCGGACTTCCTGCCGTGTCCGGACGGGGAGATGATGGGCCCCGTATACATGGGCCAGGGAAGTCGTCAGTTCATCCAGTGTATCGAGGACGGTGCCGTCCATATCAAAAATAATCGCTTTATACTGTTTCATAATACCGCCGTAATGGCGCAAAGCCTCCTTTGGGTAAGTTCGACCCATATTATACCATATTCTATTTCTTTCTGCTCTTTTCAGGTAGAACTGGAAGTTAAATTCTATCTATGATAGAATAGGAGCTAGAATTATTTTTTCAGTCATAGAGGGAGAGGATGAGATGTCTAGTTATTTGCCGTACATTATTGTGGCAGGGATTGTGGTAATCTTTTTCATTATTTGCATGATTCTTTTTTCCGGGAACAAAGCGGAAAAGAATCATCAGAAACAGGAAAGGGCAGAGCAGCAGAGCCTGGCCCAGAAGAGGGCGGAAGAAAAGGCTGCCTGGGCTCAGATAGAAGCGCTCAATGATGAACGGGACGCGAAACGGCGGACAAGCCAGTCGCATACGGCTCCTGTACCACGGATTTCTACGGTAACGGTCAGGGAACGGGCGGAAAACCCCGATGAAACGGCCTTTGTCACGACAAAAGGGGAAGCCGTACGGCGCAATGGACAGATTGTTTACGAAGAAGCTCCGCAGAAAAACCGTAAGAAAAAGGAAAATTTCGATGCCACACGGGTGTTGTCCCGCGATGAAATCATCGAAGCCATGGATAAAGTAGATAAAGAAGAAGCGGCCGCTTACAAGGCAGAAACGGAAGAAGCCAAGAAAAAGAAAGACGAAGAAGCGGCCCGCGAAGCCGACCGGGAAGAAGCACAGCGTCAGGCTGCAGAGAAAGAAATGATACGCCAGAGAGCAGAAGCGACCCGCAAGCGCCGGGCAGCGGCTGCGGCACAGCGTGCGCGCCTGGTCAGCGACGATGAACAGGAAGACACGACGCTGGCCCAGATGGCGGCGGTCGTGTCGAAAGACCTGGCGGAAAAAGATCAGCCGGCCGGCACGGATGCCCCGGCAGATGATGCCGATGCGACGACGGTCATTCCTGCTTCTGCCGTAACGGCAGCGGCGGCTGCTACGGCAGCTTCTGCCACGGCGCCCGCAGCAAGACCGGCAGCTCCGTCCAAAACGGCAGCGGCCGTCCGCAAAGGCGCTGCCGTTCATACGGCACCAGCTGCTGAAGAGGATGCCCCATCGGATAAGACGCAGATCATGAAGCCCGTCAAGGCCCAGAAACACGATGCGGCTCCCAGTGCGCTGGGCGATGAAACGCGGCGCATGCAGCCACTCCAGGTCGATACGGCTTCGAAAGAACAGGAAGGCCGGACGGCTCCGGCCGTTGCCAAGGCTTCGGCCCATACCCGGCAGGAAAGTAGTCACAATCGTACGAAGAGCCCCTGGGGCAATGACCTGCAGCACCGTACGTCCTCGACCAAACAGGGTCAGGAATCCATCTGGGCCAAAGATGCCGCCGCCAATTCGACGGTCGTCCGGGATTGTGCCTATCATTTCCTGGGCCAGTACGGTATTGCCGGCGATGCCTTCCAGCAGCACGTCAAAAACATAACGGCCGCTGCCTTCAACCGCCTGGGCTGCCATACCGACGACGAACGGGAAAAAGCCGTCGCCCCCCTTCTGGTGCAGGAAGCCCTGCAGAACGTACAGAAGACCTATGCGTCCCAGCCGGAAGACTACGTGGCCACTATGGCCCTGCGCGCCTTTGAAGATATCGTCCGCTGCCCCGTGGCCTCGACGCGCCATCTGGTCGCCATGGATGCCCTGAAAGTCATGCCGTATCTGGGCCGCGGCCATTATCAGATTCTGGCCATCCTGCTGCTCTTCCTCTATTCCCGCAACTCCCATAACGTCGATAAGACGACGTTCTGCCAGTATATCGACAAATACGTCATGCCTTTCCTCGACCATTTCCCGACGGAACGGCCTTATTACCAGCAGCTCGATTATCTCCACTGTACGGCACTGGAAGCCAAGGAAACGCGGTTCCCGGAAATCCTGTCCGATTCCTATCCGCTTCTGTTCCGTTACCGCGGATTTACGGAAGAAGAACTGCGTAAAGCCCTCAAGGGCCACCGCATCCCCAGAGAATACGTCGTACGGTCCTTCAATTCACCGCTCATCAAGCTGGCCCTGATCGACGATTCCATGGCCCTGCGCTTCTTCCGCGTCACGGGCATTACCGACCGGGACATGCAGGACCGCATCATGCGGCTGGCTAAAAAGCGCCCTGCCAATTTCAGTGGCGAAGAAGCACTGGACATCATGGAAGATATTTCGCCTATCCTGGCAGATCTCGGCGATATCTGGGACAGCACGCTGCTGCGCGTCTCCACGCTTTCCCTCCTGGGCCTCTATCTGGCACAGGGCTATGTAAAAGAAATGATTGGCGAGGAATTTGATTTATCCCGCTGGTTTGAATAAAAGGTGGTCTATTGTATGAAAAAAATTCGTAAAGCTGTCATCCCGGCAGCCGGTTATGGTACACGCTTTTTGCCGGCGACGAAAGCGACGCCGAAAGAAATGCTGCCTATCGTCGATAAGCCGACAATCCAGTATATCGTAGAAGAAGCTCTCCAGAGCGGCATTGAAGAAATCCTGATTATCAGCGGTCATGCCAAACGGGCTATTGAAGATCATTTTGATACCAATATTGCCCTCGAACTCAACCTGGAAGAACATCATAAAACGGATTTGCTGCGCATGGTCCGCAGTATATCTGAAATCAATATTCATTATATCCGTCAGAAGCACATGCGCGGCCTGGGCGATGCCATCCTCTGTGCCCAGTCCTTTATCGATGACGAACCTTTTGCAGTCCTTCTCGGCGATGATGTCGTATACAACGAAACCAACCCGGCCCTGCAGCAGATGATCGACATCTACAATTCCCTGGGCACGACCATCCTGGGCTGTCAGGAAGTGCCCCAGGAAAAAGTTTCCTCCTATGGCATCGTCAAGGGCGTTCCTACCGATGATCCCCGTCTCATGCGCGTCGTCAACATGATTGAAAAACCGTCCGTTGCCGAAGCACCGAGCCGGACTGCCGTTCTCGGCCGCTACATCATCACTCCCGATGTCTTTGAAGTACTGCGCCGGACCGAACCGGGAAAAGGCGGCGAAATCCAGCTGACCGATGCCCTTCAGACCATGGCAGCCCGGGAAGCCGTCTATGCATACTGCTTCTCCGGCAAGCGCTATGACGTAGGGGATAAACTGGGCTTCCTCAAGGCTACTGTCGAATACGCCCTGCGCCGTCCTGATTTGGGCGATTCGTTCCGGGATTATCTGAAGAGTCTGTCTTTATAAGAAATAAGCAAGGTCAAAAAATCAAAGTCACCATGTAAAAAGAGCACCGTTCAGGTATTGATTATTGCTAAGCGTCATGCTATACTTAGGATGAATCATAAAGAATGATTATTCCTTTTAATAGTGTGAAAGAAGGGGTTTGTATGAAAATAGAAGAAGGTACCGTAGTAGGGTTAAATGATAATGGTCTCGTCGATGTCAAAGTCGGCCGTCATTCCGACTGTATTTCCTGTGGTGCCTGTGATGGGGCACAGCACATCGTCGTCCAGGCACTGAACCCGGTCGGCGCCAAAGTCGGGCAGCATGTCAAATTCGAAATGCGGGAAGTCAACATCGTCATCGGCGCATTCGTCTGCTTCATCATGCCGCTCCTGGTCGCTGCAGCCGGTGTCTTCATCGGCCGCATGATAGCCCAGTCCCAGGCATTGGATGTCGTCAACCTGGAAATTGCCGGCGGCATCATCGGCTTCCTCATCGGAGTCGTGGGAGTCAAACTCTTTGACCGTAAAATCACGAACGATGCCAACGCCCGCCCGAAAATCGTAGAAGTCGTGCAGGGCCGGTAAGAGAGCATACAAAGAATGAGACTGTCTTTTCAGGCAGCCTCTTCTTTTTTACCCGGATTATATCCATATGCTCTGGTATAGTGAAAAAAACCTGTCCAGTGACAGGTTTTTTTCAGTTTGGCAATTTTTCTGCCAGCGACAGGGTTGTCCCGTCCTGACGGGTGACGCTCGTCACGCGGAGCTGGCTCCTCGTATCGTCCAGATTTTCCCGGCTCATGAGAGCGTACTGGCTGGGGATGAGGGGATTGAGCAGGAACTGGCTGGTGTGTGGCTTGCCCGATGCTGCCGGCGTCAGCCGCAGGGTGCCAGAATACAGCACGGCATGGTCGCCGGAACGCTGGAGCTCATAGACACCGCGGATTTCCCGGATTTCTTCCGGTTTCCCTTCGAATACCGGCGTATAGGTGATGCGCAGGAAGGTCTGATGATTGGATCCTTTGACGAGAGAGGCTGATACGTTCCGGATTTTGATCAGTCCGTCCAGCTGGCGCTGGATCGGGCGGTTGTATGCGGCCAGACGCTGATCCCAGGCGTCGTTGATTTCACTGATGAATGCCGGTGCATCGGCAAGGCCCGTAATGCGCCACTGCTTCGGTCCCGTACGGGTCAGTTCGATGGTGCAGGTCAGATTCCTGTCGAGCCGTTCATTATATAAGGTGACCGTCATGTGAGCGTGGCTGCTGTCTGTCTTATGGGCGTAGCGGGAAGAAACATAGTGCCAGCCCGAGACGGGAAAGGGAAATCCCAGGGCCTGCAGGCGGAGACGGACATTTTCTGCCGCTCCGGCGCGGTCTGCATCGTCTTTCTCCTTCTGCATGGTCAGGTGGAACAGGCGGCTGCTGTCGGTGATGAAATCATCCCGCAATGGCGCCCAGGCCAGCTGCAGGACCGGCAGGGAATCGATTCCGCCGCCCCGCGAGGCCATGCCGTCGAAGAGTCCGGCTGCAATGGCCTTATCATCGACAAGAGCCGTGACCGTTTCCTCATCGCCGCTTTGTATGGCCCGGGTGAGGACCCGGACGGAATAATCGGGCGTCGCCTTGTATACGTGCTCATAGTTGAGTACCGCCGCTTCCAGACAGAAAAGCAGGATACAGATGGCAGCCAGTATGGAGACATCCGGTTTGGGTATTCTATGCGAATTCATGGGCATTCCTTCTTTGCGTATGAGACAAAAATATGATGACTTAAAAGTATTATACCATTTTTATGCCGTTTCTGAAAAAGGAAACGTATTATTTTTGTAGAACTATAGATAGTGAGACCTGAAATTTAACCTATATAGTGAGGAGTGATACGGTGATTACCATACATGATAAAACCCATAATACAGACTATACCGTAGAAAAAGGGACGACACTGCTCGCCCTGAGCCGGCAGTGCTGTCCCGAAGCCGACCCGCCTGTGGCAGCGGCCCTGTACAACAACGAACTGGCCGGCCTGCAGACGAAAATAGAAGAAAAAGGCGATGTCGAATGGTACCAGCTGAATACACTGGAAGGCAACCAGTGCATCATACGCACGGCCATCCTGCTCCTCGTGCGGGCCGTGGCCGAACTCTATCCCGACGGCAAGGTGCTGGTCAAACACGCCCTGCGCAAATCCCTTTACTGTGAACTGGAAATCGGCCATAACGTGACCATCCACGATGTGGAAACCATTAAGCGCCGCATGGACGAAATCGTCGAACAGGACGAAACCATCACCCAGGTCAAAGTCAGCACCCAGACGGCGCTGGCCATGTGCCACAACCGCGACCTCAAGCACGAAGCGGAACTGATGAGCCATGTCGATGTGCCCTATGTCCTGGCTTATCAGTGCGGGCAGATACTGGACTACTACATGGGGCCTCTCCTGCCCAGCATGGGATACCTGACCTGCTTCAACCTGCGACTCTATGCGCCGGGTATCATACTGGAATACCCGAAAGTAGAAAATCCCAACGAACTGCCGCCGTACAAGGAAATCCCGAAAATGGCCCGCCTCTTCCTGGAAGCGGAAGAATGGGGGCGCATCGTCCGCTGTGAATACGTCTCTGACCTGAACCGCTATATCGGGGACGGGACCATCCAGGATATCGTCGATATGGCCGAAGCCCTGCAGGAAAAGAAACTGGCCGAACTGGCCGACTATATCGTGGCCCAGCGGCCCAAAATCAAAGTCGTCCTCATTGCCGGCCCGTCCTCTGCCGGCAAGACGACATTCTGCAAACGGCTGACCACCCAGCTCCGCGTCAATGGCCTGTGGCCGGTGCGCATTTCCCTGGACGACTATTTCTATAACAGAGAAGATACGCCGCGCAATCCCGACGGCAGTTACGATTTTGAATCACTGCGCGCCATCGACGTACCCCTGTTCAACCAGCAGATCGATGACCTCAATCAGGGCAAAGACGTCCACCTGGCCCGCTTTGAATTCGTCGAAGGCAAGCGCTATTTCGACGAAAAGCCGACGCGCCTCGAACCGGGCCAGCCCATCGTCGTAGAAGGCCTTCATGCCCTGAATGATTCCCTGACCTACATGCTGCCCCGCTATGAAAAAGTCAAGATCTCCCTGGGCGTCCTGACGCAGATACGCATCAATGACCACAACCGCATTTCCACGTCGGACACGCGCATCATCCGCCGCATGGTCCGGGATCATCAGTTCCGTGGCCGCGGTCCCGAAGCGACTATGGAAATCTGGGGCGACGTGCGCCGTGGCGAAGAAAAGAACATCTATCCCTATCAGGAAGATGCCGATACCATCTTCAACACGGCTCTGCCATACGAACTGGCCGTCCTCAAACCCTATGCCGAACCGCTCCTGGAATCGATCGGACAGGACAGCCCCTATTATACGGAAGCCCAGCGCCTGGTCAAATTCCTGAAACCCTTCAAGCCCGTAGATTCGTCCGTCGTCCCCATGAACTCCCTCCTGAGGGAATTTATCGGCAAATGACAGACCATTGCGCGGCCGGTGCGGGGTATACGAATTTATCATTGACAAAGCCTAAGTGGATAGATATAATAGTATAGTCGAGGTAGAAATAATGAAACTACAAGTCGAAGAAGCACTCAAAGAAATGGGGAAGTATTTCCCTTTTTCGTTTGAACGTCCGGCTGCCGAGCTCGGTGATGTAGATGATTTCCCCTGGAAAGATGCTACCGTAGCTGTGGAAGGAACGTATTGTTTCGATGGCAATCATCTCCTTGTAGAAGGAACGATTCGTACATCGGGCATGTATCCCTGCAGCCGTTGTCTGACACCGGTATCGGTGGATCGGAATGAAACACTGTCTGAAGTCTATGGTACGGAAGCAGAGCTTCCCGAGGACGTATTGCCTTATAATGGGGAATACATCGATTTGACGGAGACAATTAGAGAAACCTTGATCCTCAGCGAGCCCATGAGGGTATTGTGCCGGCCTGACTGCAAAGGGCTTTGTCCGCAGTGCGGTGCAAACCTGAATGAAGGACCCTGTAGTTGTCCTACCGACAAGATTGATCCGAGGCTTGAAGCCCTGGCTCAGTTATTACGATCCAAAGAAAAGCACTAGAAACACGTACCATGTGATTTAAGGAGGTGCAGAACATGGCAGTACCAAAGAACAGATTATCCCAGACTCGTCAGAAGATGCGTCGTGCAAACTGGAAATTGACAGCACCGGGCTACGTAGAATGCCCGCAGTGCCACGAAGCAATGATGCCTCATCATGTATGCCCGACTTGCGGCTACTATAAAGGCAAACAGGTTGTCAACAACACAACGGCTGAATAAGAGTAAGCATAAAAAGCGTCCCTTAAAAGGGACGCTTTTTTATGTCCTGGCCGGTTCAAAGTGCAGTGTAGCAGGCCACCCAGCAAGAGGATGTCGGTTATTTCCCGCAGACATCAAACTTCAAACTATTCCTTCTCTTCCGTTGCACCTTTTGTGCAGCGGATTTTTTTATAACTCAGTTCTATGGGAAAAATGACTTGTCATGAAAGCTTTGTATGAAATACGGGCGGGTTGTATTGCTCTTTAAAATATAATTCGTAAATGCAAACACAAAAAATGTAATGTAAGACGAAACAAATGACGTAGCGAAATTATAGGAAATAGGCAAAATAACTAATTGTAGTGCCCTGGTGTCCCAATCACAGATGGGGCGTCAAACAGTGAGGACATGGCGTTTTTATAAAATAGAGACGGACTGATACCTGTATTATGTTATTTCGTACCATTTTACGTTTGTCGGAATTTTGTCCAGTTATAGAAAACATAGTATAAATACATAGATGAATATAAATATACAAAACACACTCATTTTGGCGTTTTATATATCAGAATAAAATATCATATAACAGAAGTAAATAAACATAAAAAACAATAAAATATTACCGTAATGGACACTTAATTGCAATATAATTGTGACAAAATAACGTTTTATGGTATAATATTAAGTAAACCACGACTATTTTATGTAATGATAATAATTATAATACAGGAGGTTGTTTTATGAATAAAATATACAAAGTCATTTGGAGTCATGTAAAACAATGCTATGTCGTTACATCAGAACTGGCCAAAGCTCATGGCCGGACGTCCATCGGGGTGGGGACTTCGCGATTAGCCGTCGCCGCCCTCACTGCCTTCGTCCTCACCGCTGGCGTCACCAGTGTAGGACTGGCGACAGATAAGGATATTGTGGACAAGGGGGCCCAGCCCATTGCTTATGACATCAGTCCGGCCAACGACGGGACCAATATTGCCATCGGCAAGAATGCCAAGGTCTTTATCGGCGGCGGGACCCAGGAATCCATGCTTTCCTTCGGGGAAAAGGTCAATGAGGGGTTCT
>NZ_ONTA01000321.1:0-2200 GCF_900320625.1 Megasphaera sp. DJF_B143 | reverse complement strand
TTCGTATGTTGCATTGTTCAGTTTTCAAAGGTCATCTGCCAGCCGCATGATTGAGATGAAGGAAGTTCATCGCTCATCGCGGCGACTTGTATATCTTAACAAACTCACAGGAGTTTGTCAAGCACTTTTTTTGAAATACTTTGTCTGCCTTTTGTGTGAGGACATTCTATTTTTCTGTCCTCTATCATCTGACAGCTATTGTATTTTACCACCTGTTACCACATCTGTCAAGCTGTATTTTTCAATTCAAAATGACTTTATAGCAAAAAGCACGCAAAACATCCCTCTTCACAAAAGGATTCTTTTTTGTTTTCTTTCCGCACGCTCGTATCAGCTGGTTCTTTTATAATACCATTGAATTCAATAAAAGTCAACAAAATATGTATGGATTATACAGAAATCTCATCAATAAAGAAATTCATGTCTTTGCATGGTCCCTTACAATGCCACGGGCAATATATTCTTCAATTTCTTCATCCGTATACTCATATTCCCGTAAAATTTCCCGGCTATGTTCTCCCAGAAGCGGTGCTGGAGACGCCGGACGCCTTGCTTCCTCAAAAGTGATTGGTGTATTAGGCAATACGGCAGACCGCCCATTATTAAAATGCCGTTCGTACAAATTCCCATTAGCCCAGGCTTGCTGATTTTCCGTAATATCCCGGAAGTGCCCAACATTATCATAAACGATATCTGCAGCCGTCAACACCGGGCCCCAGTCCGCTCTTTTTTTCTTCAAGAACGCTCGTTGCACTAAATCTATAAATTCACCAGCATGACATTGTACAGCAGCAAACGTATTAAACCGTTCATCATCGATCAGCGTATCCAGATCAAGGATATGACATAATGCCGGATAGTACCGTTCATAATCCATGATACATAATTCCAGCCATTCACCATCGGCACATTCGTAGGGAATACACACAGGACTCGGCTGTTCATTCCGTTTTCTCGGATAGACGTTGCCATATGCCTTTTGCGCAGCGACGGCAGGAAAGCCCGTAAGCCAGGAAGCAGTTCCCAATAAAGAAATCTCTACTTTATCCCCTTTACCGGTCCGCGCTTGTTTGTATAATGCAGCGCATAGTCCGCCCGCCATAATCGATCCTGTCGTCATGTCGCCAACAGCATGAAACGGAGTGAGAGGCGCCATTCCCGGCTGGCCATAATCCTGCATAAGTCCGCTCCGGGCCCAAAAAGCCGCAATGTCAAAGCCCGGCCTTTCCGCTTCCGGTCCCTTGTTACCGTACCCGCTCAGATGCCCCCAGATAAGGCGTGGATATGTCTGATGCAATACTTTCCAGGTAAGAGACATAGCACGCAGAGCGGTCATCCTGTAATTCGTCATAAAGACATCGGCATCTGCCAGTAGACGATGCAGAATTTCCATCCCTTTTTCTGTACGAAGATTCAGGGATATACTCCGCTTATTACTATTATTGACATCCCAGCAGGGATTTTCATCTTCTGTACAGGGAACCTGGGCTATTTCTCCGTATCGCCGCCACGAATCCCCCTTAAAAGATTCTACTTTTATGACATTGGCTCCCCAGTCAGCCAGTATCCGCGCCGCAGCCGGTACGGCTGCATAGGTCGATAAATCAACTATTTTTACGCCCGTCAATGGTAATTGTTCATCCATACAAATTATGTCTCCCGTAAAATCCGGGCAGTCCGCTGCCTGATACAACGACTGCCCAGTATATACTATCATTATTTTTTATCTTTTAAGCCAAGGTATACTTTTTCTGCTGTAATGGGCAACTCAGTAAAACGTATTCCCGTTGCCTGATAAACGGCCTCTGCAATAGCCGGAGCCGGCGTATTTATGACAATTTCGCCAATAGACTTGGCCCCAAAAGGACCATTCGGTTCGTAACTAGGTGCAAATTCTACGCGTATTTTGCCTATATCCATACGGCTCGGGATTCTATATTGCATAAACGAATTATTCTGGATTCTTCCCAGAGAATCAAATTGAACGTTTTCCATCAACGTCATGCCAATTCCCTGCACAAGACCACCTTCTGTTTGTACCCTGGCCAATGCCGGATTAATGACGGTCCCGCAGTCGACAACAGCCGCATAATCTACTAAATCAATATGACCGGTTTCCAGATCGACATCGACAACTGCTGCAGCTGCCATGTAAGGCGGTGGAGAGGTAGGGGAATAATGGGTTTCCGTAGCTTCCAAG
>NZ_ONTA01000098.1:0-17907 GCF_900320625.1 Megasphaera sp. DJF_B143 | reverse complement strand
TTCGGAAAGCGGTTTGCCATGGAAAGAAATGAGAGACCAGGGAACCATCTGAGCATTGCCATGTTCGCCCATCATGAATGCCGTGAACGAATGGTGTTCCAAATTCGTCTGCTGAGAAATGGCACTAATGAGCCGGGACGAATCAAGGCCTGTCCCTGTACCAAATACGCGGTTGCGTGGCAGACCGCTCAGTTTCTGTACCAGGTCGGTAATGACATCGCAGGGATTGGTAATATTGACAAAAATGCCGTCAAATCCACCAGCCATGATTTTATCGACAAAGCTGGCTACTTCCCTGACAGAATTTTCCATTTCGCTGTCACGGTTCAACGTTGCCAGTAATTCAATTTTACCAACGGCATTAACAATGACATCGCAGTCTGCCAAACCGGCATAATCTACAACTTTATATACGACGCGGTGAGGCATAAAATACGCAGCATCCATCAGGTCATTGCATTCACTGGCTACTTTATCAGCGTTTTTATCACACAGCTTGACTTCATCAGCAACCCCCATCATTCCCAGATTATACGCAACATGAGCGCCAACGTGGCCTAATCCAACTACACCAACAATTCTTTTTTTGATACTCATGATAAATTCCTCTTTTCTCGCAGAAAATTATGTTACAGAGTTCACAAATCTCTATACGTATATGATAGGCCTGTCCTTTTGATTTGTAAATGAGTAATCATTTGTAATTCAAAATAAGAATGAATTTTAATACACACAAAACGCAAGTTAATCGTATAATCTCGAATATTTATCTCTCTAAATGCATCTTATACCAATGCTTATGATTTTTTGTCATGCTTTTTGTTTTCTGTTTCGTCTATCGGTGTCACATCGATCGTATAGGAATGCCTGTTATTTTTATCACGCATCGCTGCTTCATATCCCCGGCGGTACGAGGCATCTGCCGAATGATCTTTCCCGCGAATCTTATGCCATAACCAGCGCACGGCTGCAATCAATGCCATGAACAGAAGAAGATTCATGAACAGCCCCAGAATAGTTGATAAGATTCCCATACTGCCCCATCCTAAAAGGCCGGCCAGCATACTCCCCAGGAACATACCTCCTGCCAGGAATCCTATGTTACGGAGCGTATTCCCCCATCGTGAAGTCTGTGATGCGGCCGTGCCTGCTCCGTTACCAGCTGTTTTAGCCTGCTGTCTGGTATTAGTAGTGCCAGTTTCTGATTTAGGAGCCTGCCTTGTCGTATTTCCCGTATTACTTGCCGGCTTCGTCATCGCCGGTGCCGTACGAGGTGCTGACTTGACAGAAATCCCACCTTTAGCAGCCCAGACTACATCTGAATGGGTAAAAACAGGTGCGGCGGTCAGACAAAATACACTGATGGCAATAGAAATAGCAACATTTTTTATTTTCATATACAGAAACTCCTTTTCATGAGAATATATGGTTTCGTCATGGAATTTATAAATAGAACTTATATATATTATATCATAGGCAGTCAAAGCATTGACAAATCGCCGGTTTACTCATCAAATTTTAATTTTTTATATTTTCGTTATTAATATTTTTAATTTTATGTCGTTGATTTTTTTCTTTTTTATGATATACTTAGGTCATAAAAGGTAAATTTTATGGTTCTATTAAAATTTACAGTAGCGGAGAATAAGAAATGTACCAGTTATTATTTTACATCTGCTAAAAAATGTGAGCTCATAAAGCGCAGGTATAGTTTGGGCCTATATTTGTGTGCAACCATTTTTAATCAGTACAGCTGGACGGGATTTCAGTTACAGGAAGCGCATCTTTATTCTCCGCATCCGATGGGAGGTATGATGTATGAGTAAGGGTAGTAATCAAAGTTCCAGAGTCATTGCTATTGGTCTTATGTTGTTTGCATTATTCTTTGGTGCCGGCAACCTGATTTTCCCGTCATCGATGGGACAAAATGCCGGTTATAACGTCTGGTGGTCCGTTCTGGGCTTCATCATCAGCGGGGTAGGACTTCCGCTGGCCGGTGTACTTGCCATGGGATATTCGGGCTGTGAAGACCTGCGCCAGCTGGCAAGCCGCGTAGGGCTTAAATACGGTCTCGTATTTTCCGTCGTAGTATATCTGACCATCGGTCCCTGGTTCTGTATTCCCCGTACAGGCAGCGTATCCTATGAAATCGCTGTACGGCCTTTCCTGAATAGTGGCGGTTCTGATATGGAAATGACAGCCTTCCTGGTACTATTCTTCATTATTTCCTATTGGCTGTCTGCCAACCCGTCCAAACTGGTCGATCGCATCGGCAAAATCCTGACACCATGTCTGCTGGTAACAATCGTCATGTTGATTTTAAAATCCTATCTCACCCCGATGGGTGTCCCTCAGGCTCCAACTGCTCATTACGCTACAGCCAGCATGGCTGCCGTTCAGGGTTTCATCGACGGATACGGCACTATGGATGCCATGGGCTCCTTCGTATTCGCTATTTTAGTCATTAAATTCGTCAAAGAAAACGGCGCTGATACACCGCAGAAGGTGACACGGGATGTTTTTAAAGCCGGTCTTCTGGCAGCAGCCTGCCTGGGATTCGTCTATGTATTCATTGCTGACCTCGGCGCAACGAGTGTGCAGGCACTGGGAATCCTGGAAACCGGTGCTCCCGTCCTTGCCAACAGTGCCCTGATACTTTTTGGTAATGCCGGTGCAATCCTCTTGGCGGTCATCGTCCTCTTAGCCTGCTTATCCACCAGTATCGGCCTTCTCACATCGTGTGCTACCTTCTTCAATGAAATTTATGACCGCATCAGTTATACAGCCTATCTGCGGGGCTTTACCATTGTCTCTTTCCTGATTGGCACATTTGGTCTGCTGACGATTATCAAGACAGCCATTCCGGTCCTGATGTTCCTCTACCCGCTTACGGTGGCAACGATATTCCTCACGTTCATGCACAATGTGTTTAATGGAAACCGCATCGTCTACATTTCTACCATAGGGTTCACTTGTTTCTCCGCCCTTATCAGCGGATTAGAAACAGCCGGTGTTCCCCTTGGATCGCTATCTGAGTTGATGAACACCTATGTTCCCTTCCAGGCTATCGGTCTCGGCTGGATCATCTTTGCCCTCACCGGATTCGTCGTCGGCCTGATTGCAGCTGCAATTCTAAAGAAGCCGGAAACGTTACCCGATGAAGCTTGAAATGTTCTGATAAAAAGTTGAAAACAAGAGAGGAGCCTCTCATGAAAATCACAGTTTTCACGAGAGGCTCCTCTCTTATTTTGTCTTACACGCCCAGTGCATACACGATGACCGGTATGACTGCTGCAAACAATACCGTACTGGCCGTCACAATGCCTGTCGCGTACCGTACGTCACCATGGGCTTCATTGGCAAGAATCGGCAGTACCGCCATGATAGGCAGGGAAGACTGGACGATGTAGGTATCAAATTCCAATGCCGGCATAGGGCCTAACAGGTCCTGGCCAGCGATAAGCACGACCGCCATGACGGCCGGTGCCAGAATCAGACGGCCTGTAAACCCGGCAATGGTATCTCTGTCAAAGGAAATATTGCCCACCCCGGCCTTAGCCAGGGCCAGTCCAATGTACAACAGGGATAAGGGGGTAACCAGGCTGCCGATATAACCAGCTGCCGTCATCACCGGGGCCGGAACGGATATATCTGCCAGCAAAAAGAGAAAGGCAATCAGACAACTGGTAAGAGGCGGCGGACAAAGTTTTTTCAGATTAAAATGCCGTCTTTCTGTGCCCGCCGCATCGGATGGATCGTCTGCCACGAGAAATGCCCCAATTGTCCAGCAGGACGTATTGCAAAACAGAAAATATGCCAGAAAATACGGCATGGCTTCTTCACCGAATAAGGCCATATTGAGAGGCCAGCCGATAAATAAAGTATTCGTATTCGCTACAGCCGCAACAAAACTGCCATGACGGCCAGCCGGAACATGCGTCATGCGGGCCCAGATCCAGCCCAGGACATACCAGGCGATCACTCCGACAGCGACCAGTGTAAACCCTTCTGACAATTGGCGCACCATACTGAGGGACATGTATTTCATCATAGATACGAAAACAGCAGCCGGCAATGCAATATTCATGATGATTTTTGAAATATCATTGCCAAAGGAATCGGACAAATACTGTTTCTTCTCCAGCACATATCCCGTCAGAATAATGAGTAATATAGGAATAATACTTTCTATCGATGCTGTAAAGGCCATACGAGTCTCGTCCTCCCGGAAAATTGATGAAATCACATTAGCTATTATAGTATATTTATGATGTTTGTCCAGAAAAAATCAGTATCTTAGCATACTAATATATCAATTATCTATGTTGCCTTACGTATACCCTGTCTGGCCGCATACAACAAAACAGACAAATATGATTTCATAATAAAGAGCTGCCCCATCAGGGATATCCTGGTGTGACAGCTCCGCATTTCATTGTTTCTTACTATTGCCAGTTTTATAATCGATGGTAATCCCTGGCTGGTTATTATAGACAAAGACATTGAACTTGATGCCAGCCCCCTTGTCTTCTACCGACCATGCCTCCATCTGTACCCCGCGGGCAACGAGATCATTGCCGGAAAAAATGGGAGTTACCCGGTACAAAACGTGATGATTCGTTTCTTTAATGTAATCGGCTACCATATTTTCAAAAGGAAGCATACCTTCGACGTTGAGATACCGCGTACCTGTGATCAGATTTTTAGGATTGGCATTTTCTGCTGTCAACTGATATCCAATAAGGTGACAACGGTTGTACAGATATTTCCCATCGACATTATCATACTTGGCCAGATGCCATCCGCTTGGTTTGACACTGCCTATGGCACCCCTTTTTTTGGTAGGCATAAGATCTTTTCCTATATTGGCATAGGCCGGACCGCAGCGTCCCAGTGAATCAAGCTCACTGTACCTTTCAAAAGATTTCTTCGTCTTGTCTTTGTCAGGAAAATCAGGAACATTATTATGGATGACAACATATGGCTTCCCTGAAAATGCCGGAATGTTAGAAAGATCAAACGATTCTTCCTTATTTCCCTTAACTTGTACAGTCTGATTCTGTACCTTCTTTTCATGCGACGATGTCTTCTGTGACTGTCCGCAAGCCGTAAGAATAAGGCAAAAGGCAAGCAGCAGCGCCATCAGTATCTTGGTCAGATGTCTCATTTTGCATATACCTCTTCTGTAATAGTATCATGAGAAAATCCCGAAAAGTCATGACTTTCCTGCAACCTCCAGGGACTTTCCAAGGTAATATCAAAATACATGTCAGACGGATAGGCCCTGTTCCAACGGAAAAGAATGATTTTTTCGATACGATCTGCATAGGGAAGGACTGCCTTATCTTCAACAAAGCAGAAATCGCCCTGGCCAGCCTGATTCAAAAAATCGTCGTCAACGTGGATCCGGTCCGCCGCTTCTGTGAACATGGACGCAGAATAAGCATCCATCCAGATGCCTTTTGTACCGGCAATTTCCAGCATCCTCTGTCGCAATTTCCGGTCCTGGCTCTGACGGCGCTGATTGAAACAAAGCCCGCCATGATCGTCTACTACTGTCATGATAATCATGAACTCACCTCCTGATACGTACCATTATATCATAGAGTGTCCGCTAATAGAAAAAGGATCCAGGCCGCAGCCTGAATCCTTTTTTCTATTAGCAGGAATATTATTCTCTGCCTGCCATCTTGGCATAGTATTTGTAACGATCTTTAAGATCCTGTACTTCTTTCTTATACAGTGCATCAGCACGTTCAGGGAAGTTGATCTTAAGTCTTCTGTAACGGTTTTCGCCGTTGAGGTAATCCATAACTTTATCCGTATCCGGTTCCGGAGAATCAAGCTGGAACGGGTTCTTGCCCTGTGCAGCCAGACGCGGATCGAAACGATAGAGATGCCAGTAACCGCATTCGACAGCTTTCTTCATTTCCAGCTGTGTCGTACCCATACCGGCGCGGATGCCGTGTTCCAGGCACGGGCAGTAGCAGATGACGATGGACGGGCCATCATACGATTCAGCTTCGCGGATAGCGCGGAGAGTCTGAGCCTGGCTGTAACCCATAGCAACCTGGGCAACATATACATAGCCATAAGTCATGGCAATGGCACCGAGGTCCTTCTTCTTAATGACTTTACCGCCTGCAGCGAATTTAGCTACAGCAGAAGTCTGTGTAGATTTAGAAGACTGACCGCCTGTGTTGGAGTAAACTTCCGTATCTACGACGAGGATATTGACATCACGGTTCTGGGCAATTACCTGGTCTACGCCGCCGAAGCCGATATCATAAGCCCAGCCGTCACCACCGATAGCCCATACGGACTTCTTGGAAACGAATTCGCGGTTCTGAAGGACGAATTTAACTTCTTCCGTCTGTTCTGCTTTTTCCAGAGCATCGAGAAGAGCATCCGATACTTCACGGGATTTCTTGCCATCTTTGTAGTTGGCAAGGTATGCATCGATTTCCGCTACGCATACGCCTTGTTCTTTGAGGCTGTTCAGGCGGATAATGATTTCCTTCTGAATGGCGTCCTGAGCGTGGAAGTAGCCATATGCAAATTCAGCATTGTCTTCGAACAAAGACTGTTCCCAGCAGGGCCCGAAGCCGCGTTCGTCCTTGCAGTACGGAGTCATCGGCAGAGATCCGCCATAAGCAGAGGAGCAGCCGGAAGCATTGGCAATGTACATGCGGGAACCGAAGAGCTGTGTAACCATCTTGATGTACGTCGTTTCAGCACAGCCAGCGCAGGCCGGGGAGAATTCGAAGTACGGTTTGGCAAACTGGGCAGCTTTGACGTTTGCATCGCTGATAACATCTTTCTTAAGATATTTTTCTTTCATTGCATATTCATTGAAGTTATCCTGCTGATCGATTTCGTCCTGCATCGGAACCATCGTAAGAGCGCCTTTTTCTTTCATCGGGCAGACCGTCGTGCAAACGCCGCAGCCGAGGCAGTCATACGGAGAAATCTGCATGCGGTAGCTGTAGTTTTCCAGGCCTTTGCCTTTAGCCTGGACCGTTACAAAGTTAGCCGGAGCATCAGCTTTTTCGGCATCCGTTACGAGGACCGGACGGATAGCAGCATGCGGGCAGGCCATGGAGCAGCTGTTGCACTGTGCGCAGACTTCAGCATTCCAGTGAGGAACATTGATAGCAACGCCACGTTTCAGATAAGCCGTCGTGCCGTTCTGCCATGTGCCATCGAATACACCGTATTTCTTGAAGATAGAAACAGGGAGTTCATCGCCATGCTGACGGTCAACGGGAATAACGAGATCGCGGACGAAGTCAGGCATATCTTTCTGCGGTTCCGGAGCATCTACTGCATCAGCCCAGGAAGCCGGGATTTCAACTTTTGTAAGGCCGGAAATGCCCATATCGACAGCTTTGTTGTTCTTATCTACGATTTCCTGACCGCCCTTCTTGAAGTAGGAATTATAATTCCCTCTCTTCATGGCAGCGACAGCTTCGTCGATAGGAATAACGTTCGTAAGTTTAAAGAAAGCAGCCTGGAGAATGGAGTTTACACGGTCGCCGAGGCCGATTTCGCCAGCCAGTTTCGTAGCATCAATGATGTAGAACTGGGCATGTTTGTTATAGAGGTCTTTCTTCATCTGAGCCGGAAGTTCTTTGTCCAGTTCTTCGACACTCCACGGGCAGTTGAGGAGGTATACGCCGCCATCTTTCAAATCTGTCGTCGTATCGTATTTCTTGACATATGTAGGAGCATGACAGCCGACGAAGTCAGCAGCGCCTACGAGATATGTTGCATGGATCGGTTTGTCACCGAAGCGGAGGTGGGACTGTGTCAGACCACCAGTCTTCATGGAGTCATAGGCAAAGTATGCCTGTGCGTATTTATCAGCATCGAGACCGATAATAGTGATGGCGTTCTTGTTGGCACCAACGGTACCATCGCCGCCACGGCCCCAGATTTTTGCAGAAATCTGGCCAGGATAATCGATGTGGAATTTTTCCGTCGGCAGTGATGTAAACGTAACATCATCGACAATACCGATAGTGAAGTTGTTCTTCGGCGTATCCTGTTCGAGGTTTTTGTATACAGCAGCAATCTGGCCAGGTGTCGTATCTTTGGAGGACAGACCATAGCGGCCGCCTACGACGGTGATATCTGTACGGCCGGACTGGATAAGTGCCGTCTGAACATCGAGATACAGCGGTTCGCCAACGCTGCCAGATTCTTTGGTGCGGTCCATAACAGCGATTTTCTTAACCGTTGCAGGGATAGCATCGACAAAATGTTTAACAGAGAACGGACGATAGAGATGAACCTGGATCATGCCGACCTTTTTGCCATGGGCATTGAGGTAATCGACAGTATCGCGGACGGTTTCAGCAGCAGAACACATGATGACAATCAATTCTTCTGCATCTTCAGCACCATAGTAGTTGAAGAGTTTGTAATCACGGCCGGTCAATTTGTTGATTTCGTCCATGTAGTGCTGAACGACATCAGGAATAGTTGCGACTTTTTCGTTAGCGCCTTCTTTTGTCTGGAAGAAGATATCCGGATTAACAGTCGTGCCACGGGTGTACGGATGTTCCGGGTTCAGGCTGTTCTTACGGAAAGCTGCCAGCTGTTTATAATCAACGAGTTTTGCAAGATCATCATAATCAAGGGCTTCGATACGCTGCATTTCGTGGGATGTACGGAATCCGTCGAATACATGCATGAAAGCATAGCGGCCACCAATAGCAGACAGATGGGCTACACAGCCGAGATCCATAGCTTCCTGCGGGGAGGAAGACATAATCATGCCGAAGCCAGTCGTACGACATGCCATAACGTCAGAATGATCGCCGAAAATGGAAAGTGCATGAGCGCTGATGGTACGGGCTGCAATGTGGAATACGCCCGGCAGGAATTCACCGCCAATTTTGAACATGGGGGGAATCATGAGGAGCAGGCCCTGGGCAGCCGTATAGGTGGTGGTCAGCGCACCAGCCTGCAGGGAGCCATGGCATGTCCCAGCATCACCAGCTTCAGACTGCATCTGGATAACATCAACGGTATTACCGAAGATATTCTTCTTTCCTTTTGCAGCCCATTCGTCAACCTTTTCTGCCATAACAGAAGAAGGTGTGATCGGGAAGATAGCAGCAACTTCTGTAAATGCATAGGAAGCATATGCAGCAGCCGTGTTACCATCCATTACTACATAGTTTTTTTTCATAATCACTTTCGTCCCTTTCTTTGGTTATTGAGATAGTAAAATAACATCACAAGCAAGGTTCTACGTACGGATTTTCACAATCCGTACTACTAACTGTGTATACGCATATACGTGCTGATTCGTATTTGCATATGCATTACCCATAATGTACCACAAATTTGAATGGATTTCCAGTGCTTTTATAAAGAAAATGGCACAGGCTCTTTCCAAATTCGAAAAGGACTGTGCCATCCATGCTTTTTTGTAATTACTGTTGTGATTTACGCATAGCTTTCTTTCTATCGTGCTTATCAAGAATAGCCTTGCGGATGCGGATATTATGCGGTGTTACTTCTACCAGTTCATCTTCATTGATCCATTCCAGAGATTTTTCCAATCCCATCTGACGAGGCGGAATAAGGCGCAATGCTTCATCAGAAGCAGAGGAACGGGTATTGGTCAGGTGTTTCTTCTTGCAGGGATTGACATCAATGTCTACATCGCGGTTGCTTTCCCCGATGACCTGCCCCAGATAGATTTCTTCACCGGGATTGATGAACATGACGCCACGATCCTGAAGGTTAAAAATGCCATAGCCAGTCGTCGTGCCCGATTCAAAAGCAACCAGACTTCCCCGTGTACGACCGGGAATATCACCTTTCCAGGGAGCATAGCCATGGAAAACATGATACATGATACCGTTGCCTTTAGTAGCCGTCAGGAATTCACTGCGGAAACCAATCAGTCCGCGGGCAGGAATGATGAATTCAAGGCGGGTATATCCCTTCAAATCCACCATATTGACCATTTCAGCCTTGCGGGTTCCCAGTTTTTCCATTACCGTTCCCATAAATTCCTGTGGTACATCAATGGTCAGGGCTTCCAGAGGTTCACACTTCTTGCCGTTGATTTCTTTTGTAATGACGCTCGGTTTGCCTACTTGAAGTTCATATCCTTCACGGCGCATTTCTTCTATAAGAACGGCAATGTGCAGTTCGCCACGGCCGGAAACCTTGAATGCATCGGCACTATCCGTTTCTTCCACACGAAGCGACACATTAGTCTGTACTTCCCGGAAGAGGCGGTCCCGCAAATGACGGCTCGTTACAAATTCACCATCCTGGCCGGCAAACGGACTGTCATTGACATAGAATATCATAGACAATGTCGGTTCATCGATATTGATTTTCGGCAATGCTTCAGGATTTTCCGGATCAGCAACAGTTTCCCCGATTTTAAGATCAGGAATGCCGATAATGCAGGCAATATCACCCATGGACGCTTCGTCTGTTTCAACCCGCTTCAGGCCTTCATAGGTATATACGCGGCCGATTTTAGCCTTGCGCTGGCTTTCACCGTCTGTGATGACAACCTGCTGATTGGGGTGCATGCGGCCCCGGACAATACGGCCGACGGCAATCTTGCCTACGTAATCATCGTAGTCCAGGGTAGTAACCATGAACTGAAGCGGGCCATCGGCATCGCCCTTCGGGCACGGGCAGTTTTCAATAATACACTTAAAGAGCGGTTCCAGGTTGTCACTGTCATCATCCATAGAATTTTTAGCAATGCCGTCACGGCCATTGGCATAGATAACAGGGAAATCAAGCTGATCATCGTCGGCTTCCAATTCCATGAACAATTCCAGTACTTCGTCTTCTACTTCAGAAACACGGGCATCGGGTTTATCAATTTTATTAATGACGACGATAGGTTTCAGCTTTTGTTCCAATGCTTTGCGCAGTACATATTTCGTCTGCGGCATCGGGCCTTCAAATGCATCAACCAGAAGCAATACGCCGTCAACCATGTTGAGGACACGTTCTACTTCGCCACCAAAATCAGCATGCCCCGGAGTATCGACTATGTTGATTTTTACGCCATCGTGCATGACAGAAGTATTTTTGGATAAAATCGTGATACCGCGTTCACGTTCGATATCACCAGAGTCCATGACCCGTTCAGCCACTTTTTCATTCGAACGGAAAACATGGCTCTGTTTGAGCATAGCATCGACCAAAGTCGTTTTACCATGGTCAACATGAGCAATAATAGCAATATTACGTATATCCTTACGTTCCATCTGCGTCCTCTCCTATTTGTAGCAATATAAAATAGTTTAATTTTCTGTAACTGTGTTAGTATATCACAAAACAGCCGGATTGACTATATCAATCCGGCTGTTTTTTTTATCTAGTTCTGCTCTTCTCCTAAAATACGTACTTCTGGTTCTAAATGTACGCCATGGGCTGCTTCTACTCTCTTTTGCACTTCATGGATTACGGCCAGCACATCTCTGGCTGTAGCATGGCCGGTATTAACAACAAAACCGGCATGTTTGGTCGATACCTGGGCATCACCACAAGATAATCCTTTGAGGCCAGTCTGATCTATCAGCGTGCCAGCATAATAACCAGGCGGCCGCTTGAATGTACTGCCTGCACTATGCATTTCGAGCGGCTGTTTGCTGCGCCGCCGTTCCATGAGATCATCCATCTGTTCCTGGATTTTCGTTTGATCTCCCCGTGAAAGCTGCAGCTCTACTTCTACGACAAATTCCTGCAAGCGCTGAAAAATGCTCTTTCTGTACCCAAATTCGAAATCAGCCGTCTTGTAGGTATGTACACTGCCATTGCGGTTAACCGTACGTACGCGGGAAACAATATGGCTCATTTCACCGCCATAAGCCCCGGCATTCATAAATACGGCCCCGCCCAGCGTCCCCGGTATGCCGCAGGCAAATTCCATCCCCGTCAGACTATTCTGCTGGGCAAACTGGCAGACATCCTTCAGCATAAATCCGGAACTGGCCAGAATCTTCGTATCATGGCAGGAAAGATACTTGTTCATTTCATTTAATTGAATGACGACGCCGCGGATGCCACCGTCCAGAACGAGTACATTAGACCCTCCGCCAATGACCGTAACAGGAAGCTCCAGCTGCCTGGCCAGACGGATTGTCTGCGACATTTCTTTCACCGTATGGGGAAGGACCAGTACATCCGCCGGGCCTCCGATAGCAAATGTCGTATGCAGGCCCATCGGCTCGTCTAAAAGCACCTGCTGCTGCGGTATGAGTTGAGTTAATTGCGAAACCATGCTCGCCATTGCATATTTATTTATCAAGAATACTCAGTCCTTCTGCCATTGCCTGTTGAATAGTGCCAAGAATCTGACCGCCAATCTGATTCCATTTCATGTATTTTTCCAGATATTCTACCGCCAGAGGCCGGCTCGCCACGATTTCCTGCAATTTCTGCAATTGTTCTATTTTTTTTCGTACCGGCTTGTCACCAGCCGCCTGGGCGTAAGCCAGTTGGGCCTGCAATGTCAGGAAATCCTGGACATGTTTTCTCGTTTTTCCATCTTCAGCCAGCTTCTTTCCGGCTTCCAGTAATGCCTTATAATCTTCATCTTCCTGGATAGCCTGTGCTAATTCATTTGCTTTATCGTATACACTCATGATTTCACTCCCCGTGCAAGATTATTTTAAATTTTTTATGCCAATGCCACTCTTTGCCATGTCTGGAAATCCCAGCTGCCGCAACGCTTCATAAGAAACAATGGCAACAGAATTAGATAAATTCAGGCTCCGTGCCTTATCGACCATGGGAATGCGGAAACACTGCTGCGGATATTGTTTCAGAAGACTTTCCGGCAGCCCCTTTGTTTCCTTGCCAAACACCAAGAGATCGTCCTGGGTAAACCGGATATCGGCATAACACTGTTCCGATTTTGTCGTCAGAAAATAAAAATGGTGTCCCTTGTATTTTTCCTGGACTTCAGCAAAAGTTTCATGTACCTGTACATCGACCAGGGGCCAGTAATCGAGGCCGGCCCGCTTCAGATATTTATCCTCAAGCGAAAATCCCAACGGCTTGACCAGGTGCAGTGTAATATGATTGGCAGCACAAAGGCGGGCAATATTACCCGTGTTTCCCGGGATTTCCGGTTCTACCATGACTATATGCATTGTTACATCACTCTCCATGGGATATTGTACAAGATTTCCCAGGGAAGCACAAGAGACTTTCCCTTTTCTGTTATTTTCTATATAATAGAAAATAATGGCACTCCTGCCATATACCATGTACATACAGAAAGGGATGGAGCCTATGAAATGCATGTATTACGGTCATTCGGCCTTTTCACTCTCTTCAGGAAATACGACAATCCTCTTTGATCCTTTTATCGCGGATAATCCCTGGACAACAGTTAAACCTTCGTCTATCACCTGTCAGTATATCTTTATCTCCCATGCCCATGGCGATCACTACGGTGATGCCGAAGAAATAGCCAAAGTAAACGACGCCCTGGTCATCAGTACGGCCGAAGCAGCCGGTAAAGCCCGTATGGCCGGTTGTAATGCCCATGCCATGCACATCGGTGGCAAAGCGGATTTTCCCTTCGGCTCGATACGTCTTACACCAGCCCTGCATGGCGCTGGAATAGCCGGTGGCCTGGCCTGTGGCTGCCTGTTGGAATTTGCTGGCAAACGCATCTATTATGCCGGCGACACCGGTCTGTATTCGGACATGAAGCTTCATAGCCGTTTCGGTCCCATTGATGCAGCCTTCCTGCCCATTGGAGATAATTTTACCATGGGAATGGAAGACGCGGCCTTAGCCGCTTCATGGATACAGCCTAAAATGGTGATTCCCATCCATTATGGAACCTGGCCTGTCGTAAACGCCGATCCGGAAGTCTATAAAAAAATGACAGAAGAAACCTATTCGATTCCCGTTCACATTATTCCTCCCGGAACAGAATTTACATTGTAATCAGATAAATCAACGCCCGCCTGCATACCCTGGGATATACAGGCGGGCGTTCATATTTATAATTCTGGTTCACCAAAGTAAAATAATGCTTTATCAATCGTATAGATGTCATATTCACCATGGTCCAGGAAATATCGTACAATGACATCTCTTTTTTTGCTTCCTGACAGCGAATATCCCGCTTTATGCAGCAGTTCTTCCGTTTCCGTTACGGAAAGTCTCAGTCCTACTGCCAGAGCCAGGACCGTTTTTTTCTTGGGCAGATATTCCTCATGACTCCTGATTTTAGAAAATAGTCTCCGGTCCATATTTGCCCGCTTATATACCTCGATATCACTGTACCCCTTCTCATCGATAAGGCGTAATACCATATGAGAAAATGTTTCATCCAGATTTTGAAGTATCTGATTCAGTGAGTGTCTGTCCTTTTTCCCCGGCCGGGCGAAGGTGTCCATTCCATAGTCCTGGGACATACGGACATCCGATTCCCGATGACAAATACATATTTCGTCCGGCTCCTGCTCTTTTTCTTCCCCCAGAAACTGGTTCAGATACTGTTTTAATTCATCAGCCAGATGGTGGTTAAGCTGAATAGCCGGACGTTCGAGAACGACGAGATAAACTTCCATTTCATGATTCTGTAAAAAAGCCCGTATAGATTGACAGGCAGTCTCCGAGGCCTCTTCTAAGGGATAACCAAAAATACCTGCCGAAATAAGGGGAAAGGAAATAGACCGGCAACCCGCTTCCCATGCCGTTTCCAGTGCCGTAGTATAACAAGAAGTTAGATAGTCCTTTTCCCAGGCCTTACCTCCCTGCCATACAGGCCCCACTGTATGAATGATATAACGTACCGGCAGGTTGTAGGCCGACGTTAAAACCGACTGACCCACAGGGCATGGCGCTTTTTTATGACATTCAGCAGAGAGTTTTTCATATCCGGCAGCACGAAAAATAGCGCCACATACACCGCTGCCCGCCAACAGTGCCGAGTTGGCCGCATTGACGATGGCATCCGTTTTCATTCTGACAATATCATTGTGAACTATCTGAAATGGCATAGGACATCCTCCTTATAGTCTCAGCAACCTTTTTGCATGGGAGTTCCATGCGGGCATAAAAGACAGCAGGGGATCCTCTCTTATGAACTAACGTTTCTGGTATTCTCTTTCCACTGCTTCTTCTATCCTGGCCGCTTTTTTTTCAATATCTTCTATCGCATCCATCATAAAATGGACATAGTCCTCATCGGTAATAGATTTCAGATTGACGCGTACGCTATAAAAGGCTGACCGCATAGCGGCCCGGGCATTCATAGCGGCAATAGCGCCATCGGTAATGACCCAGGCATTGCCATAGCGCACGACTTGTTCGCTCAGCTGGAGAAGAACAAAAATGTCTTTTCCCAGAGCAAAGGGAATAGCTGCCGCATTCTTAAAAGCCTGCTGGACTATGGCAGTGCGTTCCGGTGTATCTTTGGGAAGGCGCACAGCGCAGATGACCCCTTCAAAAGCATGGGCGTCTTCATCTATGCCATCCTGATACCGGATCCGCAATTCTTCAGCCTGACTGCGTATGTCCCGCATCATCGGCTCTACCTTTTCATACCCTTTTTTACCTATGGTAAGATTCGCTACCATTTCAACCAGTGCTGCCGCCGAAGCGGCTGTAAGGGCCGCAATGCCACCGCCGCCCGGTACTGGATCCTTGGAAGCCGTAGCCGCCAGCATTTCATCTATGGGCAGGGCACATAATTTTTTCTTATCCACTATCGTATCCTCACTTATTATGTATGTTAATTCATCATGCTAGTCTGCATACAGTAAAAGACGGCTGTAAAGCCGCCTTTTATATGCTAGCCATAATGACTAGAACAGACCTGTAATGACGCCGTTTTCATCGATATCCATACGGTTGGCAGCCGGTACTTTCGGTAAGCCTGGCATGACCATGATATTACTCGTCTGGCAGACAATGAACCCGGCACCGGTGCAGACGCGGACGTCTTTGACGGTAATCTTGAAATGTTCCGGCGCTCCCAGTAATGCGGGATTATCCGAAAGGGAATACTGTGTCTTGGCCACGCAGACCGGCATTTTATCAAGGCCAAGTTTTTCCAGTTCGGCAATTTGTTTCGGCGCTTTGCCTTCCAGGATGACGCCGTCGCCGCCGTAGATTTCTTTCGTCAGGATTTCCAATTTATGGAGAATCGTGTCATTGACATCGTACAACGGTTTATACGGTGTTTTGGGCTGCTGCAGGAGCTGCAGGACTTTCCGTCCCAGGTCCAGTCCCCCTTTGCCGCCTTCGGCCCAGCAGTTGTTCAGAGCCACATCGACACCATAATCCTGACAAAGGCGGGTAAGCAATGCTATTTCGGCATCCGTGTCTGTCAGGAAGCGGTTTATGCCTACTACGACGGGGACATCATATTTGCGCATATTTTCGATATGTTTCTTCAGATTAGCAAAGCCTTTTTCCAGTGCTTCCAGATTTTCCGGCTGGAGATTTTTCTTATCTACTCCGCCGTGCATCTTAAGCGCCCGAATGGTGGCGACGATGACGACGGCATCTGGTTTGATTCCGGCAAAGCGGCATTTGATATCCATGAACTTTTCCGCACCCAGGTCAGCACCGAATCCGGCTTCCGTCACCGTTATTTCTCCCATTTTGAGAGCCAGCTTGGTAGCTACGACAGAATTACAGCCGTGGGCAATATTGGCAAAAGGTCCGCCGTGTACAAGAGCCGGCGTGTTTTCCGTCGTCTGTACAATGTTCGGTTTGATAGCATCTTTCATGAGAATGGCCATCGCCCCTTCTACCCCGAGTTGACGGGCACGGACCGGATTGCCATCGAGGTCATAAGCGACGATAATATCCCCCATCCGTTTCTTCAAATCCATCAGATCACTAGCCAGGCAGAGAATTGCCATGATTTCCGATGCTACGGTAATCATGAAATGGTCTTCTCTGGGGAACCCGTTGACCTTGCCGCCGAGTCCTACGACTATATCACGCAGTGCCCGGTCATTCATATCCATGACCCGTTTCCATACAATACGGCGCACATCGATGCGGAGAGCATTTCCCTGATGCACGTGATTGTCGATTGCCGCAGCCAGCAGGTTATTGGCAGCTGTAATCGCATGCATATCACCCGTAAAATGAAGATTGATATCTTCCATAGGAAGAACCTGGGAATAACCGCCGCCAGCCGCTCCCCCTTTTATACCAAAGACAGGACCCAGAGAAGGTTCCCGCAATGCCGTCATCGTCTTATGTCCCAGCTGGTTCAGAGCCTGGGCCAGGCCTATCGTCGTAAGCGTTTTCCCTTCTCCAGCAGGAGTCGGTGTAATAGCCGTTACCAGCACGAGTTTTCCATCTTCATTTTTTGACAGCCGTTTAATGGCATCAAAGGAAATTTTCGCTTTATACTTACCATATAATTCCAGGTCATCTTCTGTAAGACCAACCTTTTCTGCAATTTTTACAATGGGTTCCAGGTGAGTCTGCTGTGCAATTTCAATATCGCTTAATACCTTTGCCATAATAAAGATCAGCTCCTGTTCTCTTTGTGCACTGATAAAAATAGCCGGCCATCCGGACTATTTGCCCAGACGGTCGGCTTCTTCAAATCATGCTCCATGTGGTTAGTCCACTTCCGTCAGTCACATGACTACGCAATTATTATACCGTGCCTGGTATCTCCTTGTCAACGCAAACACATTGTTCCATTTCAATCCGCACGGGGCCGCCTATGCGGATGTGTCTGACAGACTGGTCAGCATATGATGCTTCAATGGTAATACTTCCACCAGGCTGGCGTATCTCACAGGCAATATTATGGCCGCACAGACGGGCCAGTGCCGCCGCCGTGGCCGCCGACCCGGAACCACAACTTTTTTCCCAATATAGCGTATCCGTACCAGTGACATATACAGCCGGTATCAT
>NZ_ONTA01000046.1:0-11555 GCF_900320625.1 Megasphaera sp. DJF_B143 | reverse complement strand
CGCTGCTTCATGACATCGACGGCATCATACAGGACCTCATCCTGTACGCCAAAAAGCAAATCGAGGTCACGCAGACCCATATCAGCATCGGCTGCCAGCACCGTATATCCCTTTTTGGCTAATGAGACAGCCAGAGCGGCCGTGACCAGAGTCTTGCCGACGCCGCCTTTACCTGAGGCAACAGCGATTATATAGGACATGGGAAATAGCTCCTTTCTCTATCAATTCTTTTTATCTTTCCCATCATGAGCAGGGCTCTTGCCATCAGCATAAGCGCCTACCTGGAAAAATTCTTCCAGCATGCTCTTGGCGACCGGGCCGGAAGCCAGGGCACCAAAACCGCCTTGTTCCGTCAGGACGGCTATGACGATGCGGGGATGATCAAAGGGGGCATAGGCGACAAACCAGGCATGATCGGCACCGCCAAAATTTTCTGCCGTCCCGGTCTTGCCGGCTACCTGGATGGGGAATCCGGCAAACAAGGAACCGGCTGTCCCCGATTCTTCCGCAACGTTGCGCATCCCTTCCCGGACCAGGTCCAGGGTGGATTTGGAAACAGGCAGCGTTCCCACCTGTTCAGGTGCAAAAATCTTATAGGGCGTGCCATCGAGATTGTCGATGCGGCTGACCAGGAATGGTTTGTACTGGATGCCGCCATTGGCGACTTCACTGACAATCATGGCAGCCTGCAGGGGGGTAACCAGCTGGAACCCCTGTCCGATTGCCGAGTTGAATGTATCGCCGAGATACCAGTCTTGATTGAAATTCTTCTTCTTATATTCTTCACTGGCAACCAGCCCTGTCGCTTCACCGCGCAGGGCAATACCCGTTTTTTTACCCATGCCGAACATGCGGGCATATTCGGCCAGTTTATCGATGCCGACACGACGCCCTAATTCATAGAAATAGACGTTATCCGATTTGGCCAGTGCTTCCGTAAAATTCAGCCAGCCCAGCGCTTCGCCGCCGGCGTTGCGCATATCGACCAGCCAGTGACGGCCACTATCGAAAATCAATTCATCAGGCGTGACCTTCTTCAATTCCAGAGCGGCCGTACCGGTAATCAGTTTGAAGGTTGATCCGGGAGGATATTCGCCGGCAATGACACGGTTTTCCATAGGATGAGCCGGATTATTATTGATCTGGGCCCATTCCTTTTCTGTAATTCCCCGGGTAAACCAGTTCGGATTATAGGAGGGACGGCTGGCCATAGCCAGGACAGCTCCCGTATTGGGGTCGATAGCCACGGCGGCAATCCCATGCGTACCGATACCGTTGGCAACCTGCCGGTCCAGGGCATCTTCTGTTGCTTTCTGTAAATTGAGATCAATAGTCAGATGAAAATTATGCCCCGGTACAGGGTTTTTGCGTTCCATTTCCTTGACCGGCGTACCGCTGGCATCGACCTCGACCTGACGGCCGCCATCCTTGCCGCGCAGCAGGTCATCATAGTACGCTTCCAGACCGGCCCGGCCAATCTGGGTGATGCTGGAAACGCCTTCCTGTCCCTTGAGCCGTTTCATATCTTCTTCGTCGATCTGCCCGACATAGCCGAATACCTGCGCCGCCATGGAATTGTACGGATAATAGCGGATTGGCTGGACATCGACAGATACGCCCGGCAGGTCATTGCGCCGTTCTTCCACCCGGGTGACGATATCCTGTGTCAGGTCCTGGGCCAGGATTGTCGGTTCAAAGGAGTTTTTCCCCTTGGCAATCTTTTCCTGCAGCTTATCTTTGGGAACATTGAGCAGTTTGGACAGAGAATCCAGTTCAGCGTCCGATATTCCCTTTTTTGTCGGGACGTAAGTAACCATGAAACTGGGCCGGGAACCGACGAGGATCTGGCCATTGCGGTCATACATGACACCACGCATGGCGGCTATGGGGATAGCCCGCAGGCGGTTGCCGTCTGCCAGCCCATGATAATAGCTGCCTTCAAATAACTGCAGGTATACCAGTCGGCAGATCAGGGCCGCAAAGATAAAAATGACAATCCAGTACAGATAGCGGAACCGCCCGTCCTGGTTCTTTTTTTTCATTAAAGCTTCTAGCATGTATTACACTCCTCGTGCTTCAGGCCTGTCAGCGGAAATCGGCAAAACTATAATACATCTCTTTACGGCGCAGCTTCCAGACCAGATGGTCCACTGGCAGCGCCAGGATTCCGTGATAGATAAGCATGGGCACACTGAATTCAACAAGATATGCGATGATATTGATATACTGCCCGGAAACGATCAGGACAAGGCAGGTCAGGACCAGGTCCAGGAAAGTCGCTGCCAGCACAACCAGCAAGGTAAGCAGCCATTGTTCTTCTTCTATGTACTGGCCGATGTAGCTGGCTATGCAGGCGATGATCAGATACGGCAGCAAGTGGATGCCAAAGAAATTGCCAAGGACGACATCCTGGGCAAATCCGCCTAAGAGCGCCGTATAGATTGCCACTTTTTTTCCGTGATGGAGCGACATGAGCACCACAAATAGAAAAATCAGATTGGGCTGGGTCACGCCGCCGAAAAGGAAGGGAAGCACCGATCCCTGCAGTATGAATACGACGAAGGCCGTAACCAGACAGGCTAATTTTCTCATAGTGTAGCAGCTCCTTTGACTCCTTCTACTTTATCGCGTTGTGTCTGCGGCACGAGCTTCGGTGAAACATCGGGTTTTTCATAAGAGGAATTGTCTGTCGAATGAGTAATGACAAACACCTCTTCCAGTTTCGAAAAATCGACGCCGGGACGGATGACGGCATATTTGACGAAATCATTGTCATCCTGGTGAATGGACACGATGGTGCCAATATACAATCCCTTTGGATAAATGGATCCGAAACCGGACGTTACGAGCGTATCGCCTTCGAGAATGTCAGCGTCTTTGGCAATATTGACAAACTGTGGTTCTGTCGGGACGTTGCCATTCCCGCGGACTACGGATGAAACGCGGGATTCCGGGCGCTGTACAATAGCCCCGATGCTCGTTCTGGGATCAGTCAGGAGCTGTACCCGCGACGAATGGGGATACACGTCGCTGATGAATCCTACGACGCCAGCCGGGGTCACGACGGCCATATTTTCTTCAATGCCGTCTTCACTGCCGATATCGATGACCATCGTATTGCTCCACGTCCCATAATCACGGGAAATGACCGAACCGGCCCGCACATTGAACTGACGGTGGGCAGCTTTAAAATCCAGAAGCTCGCGATACCGCTTATTTTCGGCCAGGATTTCATCATAATCGACGCTGCGTTCCTTTAATTCAGCATTTTCTTTTTCCAGAGATTCCCATTCAATGCGGTTTTTCAGACTGATATCTACGATGTGGAACGTAGAAGACAGAGTATCCATGATGCGGCTGGCACCGTATTCAAACGGCGCCGCCACAATCTGCAGCGGTTTGGTAATAAAAGGCAGGGAATCCCGTTGGCGCCAGGCCCAGCCGACAACAGCTATGATAATGAATAATACGAGTACGACGATGATACTCTTTTTACCGAACGAATACAATGTTAAAATCTCCTTCTGTAAATACGTTCTGCCCCTTCGATGAGAGCACCTAATTTTTCTCTGTCATGGAGAGCCTTGCCGGTTCCGCGGGCGACGGCCAGCTCAGGTTCAGCCGCCAATACTACGGGCACCCCCAGTTCCTGGGAAAAGAGCTGATCCATGCCGTGAAGCATAGAGCCTCCCCCGGTCAGGACGATACCGCGTTCCATAATATCTGCTGCCAGTTCCGGCGGCGTTTCTCTCAGGACATCCTGAGCCAGATCCAGTATCTTGACCAGCGGTTTTCCCATGACCCGGTAGATTTCACTGGATTTGACGCCCACTTCCTGCTGCAGGCCGTCGTCTATGCCACGGCCTGTAAAGTAGTACCCCCGGTCTTCCAGTGGCAGAACGGCTGAGCCATTATGTATCTTCATTTCTTCCAGTGTCGAATCTTCTGTGACAATGGCATACTGCTGGCGTATATATTCTTTAATGGCATCATCAAAATCGAGGCTGCCCAGATGAATGGAACGGGACAGGACAATGCCTCCCAGGGAAATGATGGCTATATTCGTCGTTCCTCCGCCGATATCGATGACCATATTCCCCACGGGGTCATAGACAGGCAGACCAGCACCGATTGCTGCAGCAGCCGCCGTTTCAATCAGATACGCTTCTTTGGCACCGGCCTGGAAAATAGCTTCCATGACAGCTCTTTTTTCTACATTGGATGCAGCCGCCGGTACACCCACCATGATGCGCAGACGCTGCACACTGCGGACACACTTGCTGAGCAGGTACCCCAGCATGGTGCGCGTCACATTATAATCGGCTATGACGCCGTTTAAAAGGGGCCTGTGGATCTTAACCGTTTCTGGTGACTTGGCAAGCAGCTGTTCTGCTGCATGACCGACGGCAATCGTCTTGCGGTTGCGTTCGTCTGTCGCCAAAATGGACGGTTCCGACATGACAATGCCCCGTCCTTCTACGAATACCTGTGTCGTACAGGTTCCCAAATCTATCCCAATATTTTTCGTTAATGGTGAAAACATCGACCCCATGTCATTTCCTTTCGCTGCACACCTTACCGGTATGTATTATATTTCATTGCTACAGTCATTCATATATTTTATCACAAACCCTGCTTATGAACCAGTGTCATACAGAAAAAAGCGGCCGGGAATTTTCCGGGCCGCTCACTTTTCCTGTCTCCGTTGCGAAGATACATCCGATAATCCGCAACGAAGCCATATATCCTGAAACACCCTGCAGTCACAGCTGCAGAATGTCCTTTACAGTATTATAAGGAAGCAAATAGTTTAATTTTTGTCCGTTCTGCCTCGGATTTGACTTTTTCAATATCAATAGTCGTAAATTCTTTGTTCCGCAACAAAACTTTGCCATTGACCAGGACCGTATCGACATCCATGCTGTTAGCCGCATATGCCAGAAGCGACAGCATATCATGACGCGGATACCAGTGAAGGCCGCTGCGGTCTATGAGGGTAATATCAGCCTTATACCCCGTTTCCAGCCGGCCTATATCACGATAGCCCAGTGCTCTCGCTCCACCTTCGGTTAGCATCTGGACAGCTGTTTCCGCAGGAATGACCAGTGGATTCAGCGTATCGGCCTTATGTACCAGTACAGCCAGACGCATTTCTTCCATAATATCCAGATTATTATTGCTTGAGGCGCCATCGGTCCCGAGACCGACGACAATGCCTTTATCCAGCATCTTGTGAATCGGGGCAAAACCACTGGCCAGTTTCAAGTTGCTGCCCGGATTATGGGCAACACGGACGTGCTTCCTGGCCATGATATCCAGGTCATCATCGTCCACCCAGACACAATGAGCCGCCAGGCATCCCGTATCGAACAACCCCAGTTCGTCAAACCAGGCAATAGGCGATTTGCCGTACTGCTTTTTGATATTTTCCACTTCCCCTTTCGTTTCTGAAAGGTGGGTGTGGATTTCTGCTCCCAGTTCATGGGCCAGATCAACGACCCGGTGCAGATAGTCCGGCGTGTTCGTGTATGGCGCATGAGGGCCGAGCATGACCGTGATGCGGCCATCTCCTTTTTTATGCCAGTCCAGGAATAATTGTTTACTTTCTTTAAGCGCCGTTTCCGCGCTGGGCGTGATGCCCGTCATCCCCCGGGACAGGCAGGCCCGGATGCCCGATTCTTCAACGGCCCGGGCCGTATCGTCCATGAAGAAATACATATCGGCAAAACTCGTCGTGCCACAGCGGATCATTTCGGCAATCCCCAGCATGGTCTGAGCATAGACGACATCGCCGTCGAGGTGGTCTTCAGCTGGCCATATTTTATGTTGCAGCCAGTCCATGAGATCCATGTCGTCGGCATAGCTGCGGAACACCGTCATGGCAATATGATTATGAGCATTGACAAATCCTGGCAGAGCCAGCATATTGTGACCATCGATTACTTCGTCATAGGCACAGAATAATACGTCTTTATCCTTTGGGAAACCTGTGATTTTGTCATCGGTGATTTCGATGTTCTGGTGTTCGCTGACCGTATGATTCTGATATATGCCGACATTTTTAATCAGTGTCTTTTTCATCCCTGTCACAGCCCCCTTAGTCCAGATTGAGGTATTTCCGCTGTTCTTCCGACAACGTATCGATGGCATATCCCATAGAAGCTAACTTAATCTTGGCAATTTCCGTATCAATTTCATGAGGCAGGACATATACGTGATTTCCCAGTTCGCCATGATGTTCCAGGATATATTTGGCAGCCAGAGCCTGGACGGCAAAGGATAAATCCATGATTTCTGCCGGATGTCCGTCACCGGCAGCCAGGTTGACCAGACGTCCTTCAGCCAGAAGGTTGATAACATGGCCATTGGGAAGTTCATATCCTTCAATATTGTGGCGGGCTTCAAAATGACGTACCGCTAACGCTTCCAGTTCCGGCTTGTTGATTTCTACATCAAAGTGACCGGCATTGGCCAGAACGACACCGTCTTTCATGTTCTTCATATGTTCTCCGCGGATGACATCCTTATCACCCGTGAGGGTAACAAAAATATCCCCGACTTTTGCCGCTTCAGCCATAGGCATAACTTCAAACCCGTCAAAAACGGCTTCAATCGCTTTAATGGGATCGACTTCCGTAACAATGACATGGGCGCCCAGTCCCTTGGCACGCATGGCGCAGCCTTTGCCGCACCAGCCATAGCCGGCGACGACGACGCGCTTGCCGACGACGGTCAGATTGGTCGTGCGCATGATGCCGTCCCACGTAGACTGACCTGTGCCATAGCGGTTGTCAAACAAATATTTGCAGTACGAATCGTTAGCCGCAATCATAGGGAATTTTAATGCCCCCGCTTTATCCAGACCGTGGAGGCGGTTGACCCCCGTCGTCGTTTCTTCCGTGCCGCCGAGAAGATGTTCCATCGCATCGGCCCGGGTCGTATGCAGGAGATGTACCTGATCGCCGCCATCATCGATGATGATGTCCGGATGGTGATCCAGAGATTTATTGAGGAAACCGAAATATTCTTCATCCGTCGCACCGTACCAGGCATAGACGGTCAGCCCGTCTTCCACGAGCGCCGCCGCTACATCATCCTGTGTAGACAGGGGATTGCTGCCCGTAACGATGACATTGGCTCCGGCCCGGTGCAATACTTCGGCCAGGTAAGCCGTCTTGGCTTCCAGATGGACACTGACGCATATTGTCTTCCCCTTAAAGGTCTGGTCTTTCTTCAATTGATTGCCAATGGCATTTAATGCCGGCATATGCCGGTCTACCCAGCTGATTTTTTCATGACCACTTTTAGCAAGTGAGATGTCGCGAATAACAGATTCCATAATCATTAACCCTCTTTTCTAAAAAATGTCGCCAGGATAGCGTCATCCGGATGGTGGATGACGCCTTTTTCTGTGATAATACCTGTAATATAGTCATGAGGCGTAACGTCAAAGGCGGGGTTGAACACGTCTACGTCAGGACGTGTCGTCACGATGCCGCCCAGGCGGCGCACTTCATCATGATTCCGTTCTTCTATAGGGATAGCCGCCCCGTCGGGTATGGTCAGATCGAAAGTAGAAGCAGGCGCTGCTACATAAAAAGGAACATTGTGGGCACGGGCCAGGACAGCGACGCCATACGTGCCGATCTTATTGGCCGTATCGCCGTTGGCGGCAATGCGGTCCGCCCCGACGACGACGGCGTCGATTCCCTTTGTCTTCATGACCCAGGCTGCCATGTTATCAGTAATCAGTGTAACCGGGATATGGTCGTCCATGAGTTCGGTCACAGTCAGGCGTGCTCCCTGCAATAATGGTCTCGTTTCATCGGCATAGACCTGGCGGACAAGCCCCTGACTGTGCAGAGTACGGATGACCCCCAGGGCCGTACCGATTCCGGCTGTAGCCAATGCCCCGGCATTGCAATGAGTCAGGATTGTCAATGGCTGCCGGGATTTTCCCAACTCGCCGGCACCGTAACGGCCTATACGACGGTCCATTTCCGCATCATCCCGTTCAATAGTACAAGCACCTTGTTCCAGTAACTCCACCGTTTCTGCCACCGTATGAGAGGACAAAGCCCTTCTCGCCAGATTCATCTGCTGTTGTACGGCCCAGTGGAGATTGACTGCCGTAGGCCTGGCCCCGTCCAGTCCCCTTCCGGCTTCAGCCAGCCGGATTTCAAATTGTGTTTTATCCGGCTCATCGGCTGCAATATCCCGGGCGGCCAGAACCATGGCATAAGCAGCTGCTACCCCGATAGCCGGAGCTCCCCGGACGGCCAGTATGCGGATGGCATCGCGTACTTCCTGCCAGCGGGTACAGCAGAGATATCGTTCTTCTCCCGGCAGCCGCGTCTGATCAAGCAGCTGCAGGGCGTGATGTTCCCAGGCTAATGTTTTCATCAGACAGAAAAACCTCCATAATCTTTCAGTGTATGACGGCATGAACAATCGCGGTCATCATACAAATCCACTGCACGCATGACCAGTCTGCGCAGGCGTTTTGAATTCTGCACCATTTTTTCGACCACCTCTGCATGGGTCAGCGGAACGGGTGAAATGCCGGCAGCGTAATTGGTGACCATCGAAATCGTCGCATAGCACATTTCTGCTTCCCGGGCCAGGCACACTTCCGGCACGTTGGTCATCCCCACGATATCGCCGCCCAGTTTATCAAACATCTTGATTTCCGCTGGCGTTTCAAACCGCGGTCCTTCCGTACAGACATAGGTCCCTGATGCATGGAGCGGGTAAGACAGTTCCTGGGCTGCCCGTACTACTGTTTCTCTCAGGGACGGACAATACGGCTCGGTCATATCGACGTGAACGACGCCGTTGCTGCCGCCATCAAAAAACGAACCGTGGCGGGAATGACTGGTAAAATCGATAAACTGGTCAGGAAGGACAAAATCATCTGGTTTATAGTCCCTGTTGATAGCCCCGACGGCAGTCGTGGATAAAATCGCCGTAACGCCCAGTTTCTTCAGCCCCAGGATATTGGCCCGGTAATTAATGAGATGGGGCGGGATGGAATGGTATTTGCCATGGCGTGCCAGAAAAATGATTTCTTTTCCTTTATACGTTCCCCGCGTGTAACGGATGGTCCCGTAATAATTTTCCATCTGCCCCGACGTCACATGGTCCAGCATTGTCGGGTCACAAAGTCCCGTTCCTCCGATAATAGCAATATGTCCCATACAATATCACGTCTCTTTCTGTTCAAACAGCGCCACCAGTTCATCGTGGCTGATGACATATCTGGCACCGCAGTACTGACAGGTCATCTCCACCTGCGGATCGTTCAGTAACTCTTCCTTATCAGCCGGGCGCAATGACATGAGTACGTTTTTTATGCGGTCCCGTGAACACGTGCAACGCCAGGATAACGGCTGGCGATATAATTCCTTATAATGCATGCCACTCAGGATGATACCGGCCAGCTCTTCTCCATCAGGATGGCCGCTGAGATACGATGTAATCGGGCCGATACAGGTAATATTCGCTTCTACCCGTGCCAAATCCTCATCTCTGGCTCCCGGCAGAGCCTGAACCAGGAATCCACCCGATGCCGCAATGGAATAATCTCTGGCTACAAGTACACCCAGGCTGATCGTCGAAGGGACCTGTTCCGATGTGAGGAGATAATAGGCCAGATCTTCGGCAATTTCCCCCGATACGAGTTCGGCCTGACTGGTATAAGTCATCTTTTCAGGCGTAAAGCGCGTCACCGAAAGCTGCCCATGCTGGCCCACGGCTCCGCTGACATCGAGTTTGCCATTCACTTTAAGCGGGATATCCAGCTGCGGATGATCGACGTATCCTCTGACATAATGAGAATCAAAACAATCGGCATGGACGGCTCCCAGAGGACCGTCACCATTGAATTTCAGTGATACACCTTCATGATTCTTATAATCTCCCGCAAGAAGGACCGCACCAGTCATAGCCCGCCCCAGGGCAGCAGATGCTACGGGGGACAGATTGTGGCAGGTCCGGGCTTTCTGGGTAATCGTGCGCGTCACGGCGACAGAAACGCGAATCAGTTCGTCTGACGTATAATGTATAATTTTATCTTCCATTTGCATAAGTAACGTATCCTTTCTCCGTAATAAGGTACTTTATATTATACTATTCTGGTACGGAAATTACTAGTCATCTCGTAAAGCAGGAATCCTCCTGTACATTGTCGAATAAAATATATACAGGAGATGCAGAGAGGAGGACTTTATATGACAGAAGAAACGAAAACCGCTGCCAACCCGGTGGAAACCAATCCGGTCCTGAAGCAGACCACAAAAAAAGAAGACGAAGAGACAAAGCTGGTGCTGGTCAATCCTGCCGGGGCTTCTGATGAGGAAGAAGATCCGGAAACTCCTTATCTGGCTTCAGATATGTACAAACGGGTAGTGACGTTAATCAATAAATTCGAGGAAGACCTGCCAGATGATCTGCAGGCTGGCGGCCGTCTCGTATCAGCCGGCAACATCACCTTTTCTATCCAGGATGTCGGCTATTGGGACCCGAACATGATTGTGTTCTACGGAGAACTGGAAGACGGGTCCCGCGTTGAACTGGTCCAGCACTTGTCCCAGCTGAACCTGCTGCTCGTGGCCGTCAAGCGTACCAACCCGGAAGAACCGCGCCGGGTCATCGGTTTTACGACAAGTCCGGAGCCGGATATCGAAGAAGATGACCACTGAGTCCGGCTGGCCAATCATTTCCATAAATAGTTAAAAACGCTGCACACGATGGATAGTCGTGTGCAGCGTTTTACTCTTATAATTCTTTAATGAGATTGACCATTTCAATAGCGCTGGTTGCCACGTCAAAGCCTTTATTACCAGCTTTTGTACCGGCCCGTTCGATGGCCTGTTCGATATTTTCCGTCGTAATGACGCCGAACAGGACAGGGACGCCCGTCTTGAGGCTGGCCTGGGCAATCCCTTTGGCTGCTTCGTTGCATACCAGATCATAATGGCTGGTGGCTCCGCGGATAACGGCTCCCAGGCAGATGACGGCATCGTATTTGCCCGATTCAGCCATTTTCTGGGCTATGAGGGGAATTTCAAAAGAACCGGGAACCCAGGCTGTCGTAATGTCATCATCGGATACACCATGACGTTTCAGCGCATCATAGGCCCCGCCGAGAAGACGGCTGCAGATGAATTCATTAAAACGAGCGACGACAATACCCACTTTAATACCAGAACCGATTAATTTACCTTCTTTTACTTGTACCATTTGTACCACTCTCCTAATATGTATGTAATATTCTATTTAGCGGATTAAAATCCATTTTCCAACAACATTTCCATCGTAACGCCTTTCGGGCTTTCTACGGGGCCTGTTTCCATAAAGCGATGAATGTATTTGCCGACGATATCCGTTTCCAGATTGACAATAGCACCGGGATGTTTACCCATCAGTGTCGTATGACTCATTGTATGGGGAATGATGGATACGGAAAACTGGCTGCTTCCGGCAGAAACGACAGTCAGGCTGATTCCATCAATGGTAATGGAACCTTTTTCTACGATAAAGGGCGCCATGTCCTT
>NZ_ONTA01000035.1:0-6569 GCF_900320625.1 Megasphaera sp. DJF_B143 | reverse complement strand
CTGAATGACATTTCTCTTATCCGCAACGTCGGTTTCGGTGCCGCTCCCTGTGACGGTTGTGAAGAAGCCTGCAAGGCAGCCGCCTTCGTTTCCAACTTCCGGGGCGGATACGGCGCGCTGCGTGAGCTGGTAGAGTATATTTTAAAAAACCAGGGCGTCTGGGACGATATAGTGAATCATTTTCTGACCGGCACTGCCGAATTTAAACAGTAAGGAAAGGAGCGTCTGCATCGTGTTTTCGGAATGGCAGTATTACGTAATGCGGGCCATTGGCAGAGGAATCCGTCATCTGTCCTACCCGACAGTCATTTCATTAGGACGCAGGCTGGGTCCTTTAGTCAGCCGGATTATGAAAAAGCAATATGACAGAGCCATCTTTCAGGCTGTGCGGGGACTGGAATGCAGTGAAGAAGAGGCCCGCCGCATCGTAGATGAATTGTTTTGCAATCTGGGCCAGTCAGCATTGGAAATCCTCTATACGCCCAACCTGAATCCCGGCAATATTTCTGAATACGTCACCCTCGATCATCCGGAACGCCTCGATGAAGCCATGAAAGAAGATAAAGGCGTCATCATCCTTACCGGTCATATCGGCAACTGGGAATGGCTGGGAGCACTGGCCATGTATGGCTATCCGGCTTCGACTATCGTCAAGAACCAGGCCAACTCGTCCATTACGCGTCTTCTGAATGAAAACCGGGAAGGCATGGGCCTGGAAGTCTTCGCCCGCGGGGGAAATGAAATGATCATTGCCGCCCGGGCGCTGAAGCGGAAGAAACTGCTGGGGTTCCTGGCCGATCAGGACGGCGGCTTTCATGGCGTGCCCCAGCCATTCCTGGGAAAAATGAGTTCCACGCCGAAAGGGCCGGCCATGTTTGCCCAGAAATTTCATTCTCCCATCGTCCCTGTCTTTACCATTCATGATGAAAACCATCGCACTCATCTGGCAATCGGTGAAATCATGCATTTTGAAGATACGGGGAACAAGGAAGAAGATATTGCCAGCATGACGCGAAAAATGGCAGTACTGACGGAAAAATTCATTAAAGAACATCCTACGGAATGGCTCTGGTTCCAGCACCGCTGGAGCACGGAACCGGAAGATATCATTGCGCTGCAGAAAGAAGGAGCGGTGAAGGACAGTGAACATACGGCAGAAACTGATACAAAATAAAATAGCCATTCTCGTGGCAGTCGTTTTGATTTTATTTGCCGGCATGTTATACTGGTTCATGAAATCGGCGCCGACGCAGGTAGAAGATACGCCCCGCAGCGATGACCTGGTCGAATTCCAGGGTTCGGAAATCGAAGAAAAAGACGGGGACCGTCTGGTATGGCGGCTGTCATCAGAGAAAATCCAGGTCGATCCCAAGACACAGAAAATGTATTTTACCAGCCCAAAAGCTGAAATCTGGGAAAAAGACGGGACTGAGCTTACGGTGACAGCGAAACTGGGCATCGTAGACCGGGCCAAGAAAACCATTGAGCTGAAACAGCCTATTGAAGCTTCGACCGATAAAGGAGATACATTGCAGACTGAGGGCAGTGTGTATTATAATATGGATACACGGCTTATCAAAGGCGGCAAAGTGCTGCTGACGCGCCATGATAAAACGGCGGTAAGCGGTGATTCGTTTGAAACCAACGCATCCCTGGATCAGGTAACGGTGCAGGGCCATGCGAAGATAACCAAGGGAGAGTAGAGCATGAAACAGAAACGATGCATGAAAATCCTGGCAGCTGTCATGGTCAGCGCCATGCTCCTGCCCGCTGCCGTTACGATTGCCGCGGATAACCCTTCTGTATCGGTGACGGCAGATAAACTGGAATACAATGGCAAAACACAGATTGCCAAAGCGACGGGCAATGTCGTTATCATACGGGACCAGGCAACCCTCACGGGGAACGTGGCTACGTATAATCTGAAAACGGCAGAAGCCGATATGGAAGGCAACGTCACGGCCCAGCAGCCGGACATGCACATGACTGCCGACAAACTTCATTCGACGAACCGCAATTACCTCATCGCCACGGGCAATGTCAAAGGCGTGTATGGCGATAAAAAGGTAAATGGCGATCAGGTAGAATATTATCTCGACCAGGACCATGGCATCGTAACGGGCCATGGATATCTGGAAGCACAGGGCTCGCAGATGTGGGCCGACCATATCGAAGGCTGGTTCAAGGAAATCCGGGCAGTCGGTACGGGCAATGTCCATATCGAATCGCCGGCGGAAGAACTGACTGCCTATGGCGACAAGGCCGTGTATACACAGACGCCGGGACAGAATAATGGCGTCATCCACATGACCGGAAATGTATATGCTACCCAGAAGGGTAACCAGCTCAGCGGCAATGACGTAGAAGTGCACCTGGCAGATAATTCTGTAGAATCTAATGGCCGTTCTACCGTTGTATTCATACCGGGCAGTGAAGAATAGGGGAAACGATGTACATCCAGACCAATGATTTAATCAAAACGTATAAAGAACGCAATGTCGTCAACAGAGTCAGCATTCATGTAGACCAGGGGCAGATTGTCGGCCTTCTGGGACCGAATGGGGCAGGCAAGACGACGACATTTTATATGATAGTCGGCATCGAGCATCCCAGTGACGGGTCGATTTACATCGATGACCACGATATCACCGGGCTGCCTATCCATAAGCGGGCTGCCTATGGCATCGGCTATCTGCCTCAGGAAGCATCGATTTTCCGCAAGCTGACCGTAGAAGATAATCTGCTGGCCATGCTGGAAACGACGACTTTGTCGCGGAAAGAGCAGAAGGAAAAGGCCGAAGCGCTCATGGAAGAATTTACCATTACCAAGCTGCGCAACCGCCTGGGCATACAGTTGTCCGGCGGCGAACGGCGGCGTGTGGAAATCGCCCGCTGTCTGGTCATGGATCCGGCCTTTATCCTCCTCGACGAACCCTTTGCCGGCATCGACCCGTTGGCTGTCAATGATATCCAGGATATCATCAGTCATCTGAAGGACCGGGGAATTGGCGTTCTCATTACGGACCATAACGTCCGGGAAACGCTGAGCATCGTCGATAAGGCGTATATCCTCAACGAGGGGCAGATCCTCCTGGAAGGAAGTCCACAGATGATTGCCAACGATCCCGTAGCCAAGAAATTCTACTTAGGCGAAGAATTTACCATGTAACAGGGGGAAACGATGAGAATATTAGATAAGTATATATTAAAGGAATTCATCAGCCCGTTCCTGTTCGGTGTCTGCGCCTTTACGGCTGTTTTCATTGGTACGGGTACGCTCTATCGGATAGCCAATTTAATCAACAACTACGGAGCTTCCCTGTGGGATGCCTTTCGTGTCCTCGTCCTGGCCCTGCCCTCGATTATCGTCGTGACCTTTCCCATGTCGGTGCTCCTCGGCTCACTCATGGCCTTTGGACGCCTGTCCAGCAACAGCGAGCTCATTGTCATGCGTTCAGGAGGACAGAATTTTGTCCGCCTGGCCATGCCGATTTTTATCGCTGCCCTGATCATTTCTCTGGGGACGACAGCGTTCAACGAATTTGTCGTGCCGAAAGCCAACAATGCCTATAATACGATTATCAATCAGGAAATCAAACATCAGGTGGCCCCCAAGACGCAGGACCATATCATTCTCAAAGATGTCAAGGGTCATGATATCAACAGCCTGATGTACGCCCGGCAGTACGATTCAGACCTCAAACAATTCAAGGACATCACCGTCCAGGAATTTGAAAATGATACGCTCGTACGGGTGGAAAAAGCTGATTATGCCGACTGGAACGGCAGTAAATGGGTCATGCATGAAGGCCGTATTTACGATGTTTCGGTGGGGGAAACGGTAACCCGGACGATGACCTTCAAAAATCAGGAACTTCCTATTTCCCAGAAACCGAATAAAGTCAGTGCATCCCAGAAGAAGCCTGATGAAATGACCATACGGGAACTGCGGGAACAGATATCGCTCCTCGACCAGAATTCGGTCAATACGAATAAGATGAAAGTGGAAATGTACAACCGCTTTGCCATGCCGCTGGCCAGCTTGGTCTGCGCTATTGTCGGCGCACCGCTGGGCATGCAGAAACAGCGGGGCAGTTCTTCTATCGGTTTTGGCATCAGCGTCGTCGTCATTTTCATTTATTACACGATTATGACTCTGGGGAATGCCCTGGGGAACGGGGGCAAGATTCCTCCGTATATTGCCGCTTTTTTACCGGATATCGTCTGTGGCATTGCCGGTATATTTTTAGTATACCGCAAATCCAGATAATCAGACGGAGTGATTGGTATGCCTTGGGGCTGCCGGTCACTCTGCCTTTTTTTATATATTTCTGCAGAAATGATGCAAAATGCCATGACAGAATTCATATCATGGTATAATATAAAAAACAGGATGGAGGTGTGCCAATGGAATACGGATGGATTATGTTGCTGATTTTAGCCGTCATGGGCGGTGTCATAGCCTATCTGGGTGATAAAATCGGCTCCCGCGTAGGCAAAAGAAAAATAAAATTATTTGGCATGCGGCCGAAATACTCATCTATCCTGATTACAATTATTACCGGCGTCAGCATTGCCGCCGTTACCCTTGGCGTCATGTCGGTCCTTTCGCAGAATGTCCGCATCGCCCTGTTCGGGATGCACCAGCTGCAGCTGCAGAAGGCCGAACTGGAACAGCAGCGGGACCGGTTGCTGCAGCAGGCCCGGGAGTTGGGACTGGAAATGGAAGAAAAGAACAATCTCCTGGCAGCCAACGAAAACCTGCTCCGTCATCAGGAACAACAGCTGGCCGATGCCAACGACCGCATACGGGTGACACAGCTGGATCTGGAGCAGACCCAGGCCGCCCGCGATGATGTGAGCCGTCAACTGACCATCGTCCAGGTGGCCCGCGATGAAATGATGGCCCGCAATACGCAGCTTAACACAGAAAATAAAGAACTGGAAGCGACGCAGGCACGCATGAATCACACCATCGGCCTGCTCGATGAACGCATAAAATTACTGAACGATAAAATGACCGATATACGGGAAGGGCAGGTACTGTTCCGCGTCGGTGAAGTCCTGGCCAGCAAAGTCGTCGATGCCAATGCTGATGAAAGTAAGATCCGGGCTTCTCTGGGAGAAATGCTGGCCCAGACCAATACCCGCATCCGGGAACAACTGGGCATCACCAATGAAAATGCCGTCGTGCTCTATATTTCGCAGGATGAAATCGACCAGACGGTCCAGACGCTGCATGCCGCTAGGGGCAGTAAATTGATCCGCCTTACGGCTGCGGGCAATATCATCCTCGGGGAACCGGCGCTGGTCCATCTGGAAACCTTCGATAACCAGCTCATTTATCATAAAAATGAAATCGTCTATGAAGAACATTTCCGCTCTTCCGATGTCAATGGCAGTGCCGAATACATCGTCTTCCGCGTCCTCCATGAAGTCAATCAGAAAGCCGTCGGCAAGGGCATCCTGCCCGACCCGCTGACAGGCAACGTGGGGTCGCTGACGGCAACGGAAATGTTCGATACGATCCAGCGGATTAAATCCTGTGGCGATGGCGATATCATCCTGCGGGCCGTGGCCCGTACGGATATTTACACGGCGGGGCCGATGAACATCGACATAGCCGTCCGGTCCTATGGGACACCGTGAGAGGAGCAGGATTCATGATTTTAGCAATCGATCCCGGATCAGAAAAGACGGGGACAGCGGTCCTTGGCACCGATGGCAGCCTGGTCTGCCGTCAGATCATACCTACCGGGGACCTTTCCTGTCATCTGCGGGAGATGTATAAAAAGTATGCTTTTACGCATATTGTCATGGGAAATGGTACGAACCACCGTCATCTTCAGCCCGTTGCCGAAGAATGGATACGCAAAGAAGCACCGGATGTGACCTTTTCCCTCATCGACGAAAAGTTTACTACTGTAGAGGGGCGAAAGCTGTACTGGCAGTATACGCCCCGCCATGGCTGGCGCCGTCTGGTCCCTCTGTCCCTGCAATATCCGCCGGAACCGGTCGATGACTTTGTGGCCTGGATCATCGGACAGCGGTATATAAAATCCCTGGGAGGTCTTTCATGATTGAATACGTACTACGCGCTATAGGACTGGCTTTTGGAGCCCTGGTGTATAACTGCGGCCTTCACGTGTTCCTGGTACCCAATAATGTCATCGATGGCGGCGTCGTCGGGATTGCCCTCATGGCAGCCCATGTGACGGGCATATCCTTCAGTGTGTTTATCGTCGCTCTGAACGTCCCTTTCTTCATTATCGGCTATCGCAAGATTGGCCTGCATTTTACCTTTTTTTCCCTCTATTCCGTCCTCTGCCTTTCGCTATGGAGCAGTTTCCTCCACCTGGCTCCCATGACGGATGACCCCTTTTTATCGACTATTTTCGGTGGAATGATCATGGGACTCGGCGTTGGGCTTATCATCCGCTGGGGTGGTTCCCTAGACGGGACGGAAATCATGGCCATCATCGCCGAAAAGATTTCTCCCTTTTCCGTCGGCGAAATCGTCATGTTCTTCAACCTGTTCATCCTGGGGTCGGCCATCTTTGTTTTTGGCG
>NZ_ONTA01000219.1:0-2060 GCF_900320625.1 Megasphaera sp. DJF_B143 | reverse complement strand
CTTCAGGGACAAAATCGTTTCCATATTGGGGCTGTGGATAATGCCCACGGCTGGTACATCTTTCATGGCATCAGCCAATTCCGGCGACATGGAATCCGACGTCGGTTTCCCTGCGATGGTATCCCTGCCGCCAGCCGCATAATACAGGTCCAGATTGGATACATTGAGAAAGACGACGCGCTGCGGATGGACCGGTATGGTCAGTTTCTGCCCCGTCGCATCGGTGACCTGGCGGGTCTGTGCCCGTGGCGCTGTATCTTCCGGTGCTATCATGAGATAGGCCACGATTCCCAGGATAATCAGGCAGACGATGGCAATGATTCCTTTCAGTATCTGTTGCAAGAAATTCCCTCCTTTGTTCATAAAATCACTATGGGACCATTGTACAAATATTGTTATCGATTGTCAATATCATTATTTTTAATTGCTAGTTTTATTACGCATTTCTAACAAATAAAGACGGCACGTTCCCAGGGAGGAGATACGACCTGACAACGTGCCGTCTTTCTATGAAAACTGCAGCGGAAAAGACTACTGTCAAGGGAAGGGAATGACTCTTCCGCTGCAATGAAGGAGGTAGCTTAGTCCATCATGTGTTTCATGACCGCCTGGATTTCATCAGGACGCAGCTGCTTCATCGTTTCTGCCATAAGCTGCATGGCCCTGATTTTATCTGTCATGCCACCGGAATGTTTTTTCATAGCCTTCATCCGGGCAACAATATCGCGGACTTTCTGTGAATCTTGTGCCGCAATGCCTTCCATAGCTAGACCGTTTTTACCTGTCAGGAGATACTGCATACATTCCAACGTCGTCTGCGTCACATTGACCTGCCAGAATTCACCGGCTGCCGTCAGTTTGCATAGGACGCCCGTATCCTGTACGAGTCCCCGTTTTTCCCACAGCTGGTACAGCCAACGCAGTCCCGCCAGTTCCGGTCTTGCCGCAGCCAGTCCGTCCAGATCCAGATATCCCTGTTCGAGCTGCTGCTGGACCGTATCAACCAGATTTTGCAAATCATTTTGTTTTATCAAAGCCATGAAGGGTTTCTGCCCATGTTCTATCATTGCTTCATAGGGCAGGAGCGAACGGTGCAGCATTGTCGAATAGCCATCAATATGGCCACCGGCACCGCTTCCAAAAGGAAACATGGCGGCATGGCTGCGGGCCAGGCAGTTGTACAGGCTCCGTTCCCGGTTGCTGCAGCTCCAGTGACAGATGTTCAGCCGTTTCCAGGCGTGACGGTCCATATAATCCCTGGCCAGAGCAAAGAGATGTGCTTCCTCTTCTGTCGTCGCGGCCGGGGGAAGGCGGCCGCTTTCGATAGCCCGGCTGAGGTCACTGTCTTCAAAGACATTGAGCTGATACAAGTCCGCGCCATCGACACCGGATGCAACCAGGGCATCGAGGTCTTCTTTCCATACCCGTTCTGTCTGACCGGGCAGGCCATAGATGAGGTCGATGACCACGGCGCATTGTTCATACGCTTTGAGGGCCGCCAGATTCTTCAGGACCGTATCCTGGTCATCGAGGCGTCCCACCTGACGCCGTATCTGCGTGTGGAAGGACTGTACGCCCAGAGACACGCGGTTGACGCCACATCGGAGCCATGTTTCCATTTTCTCCGGCACCAGATCGTGGATACGGCCTTCCAGTGTCAGTTCATAATCGTTGGCCAGAGGCAGGCAGCGCCGGATAGTCTGCAGCAGCCGCCGTGCATTGGCAGCCGACAGGGACGTCGGCGTACCGCCACCGATGAAGACGGCGTGAATGAGTCCGTCCCGCAGCCGCGGCTGGTCCGCTGCCATTTCCAGTTCCTGTACGAGGCAGTCGATATAGTGGTCTTCTTCGTCCTGATTGGTCCCATTCTGGAAAAAGCCGCAGTAGAGGCATTTGGTCTTGCAGAACGGGATATGGATATACGCCGTCTGCAGCCGGGTCCGGTCCGGGTGCTGTGCCATCAGGCGCTGCCATATATCCTGGGCCTGATCTACCGGCAGCACCTGTCCTTGCAGTCCCGCATGAACGACACGCTTACGGGGGAAAGCCCCCGTAAGCGG
>NZ_ONTA01000258.1:0-4504 GCF_900320625.1 Megasphaera sp. DJF_B143 | reverse complement strand
GAGCTTCTGTTTTTCCAGTAACTGTGTACCGTAATCAGACATTTTTTTCTGACGCTGTTCTTTTTTGACGCGTTTTAATGCCTTAGGATGTCCGTACACATTCAGTCCGAACCGGCGACATTCTTTAAAACGCGGGTCTCTCCTCGTTGCCATTTTCTACATCACCTCATAGTTTAAAATAAAATAGGCTGCACACAATGCAGTGATAGTATTTTACCATGAAAGGCCAGTTCTGTCAAATTCCGTTACAGCCGGATTTCTACGATCTGACCGTTGCGGATAGTCGCGCTTTTCCGGAACCGCTTCATATAGTCACGGGGAGAAAGATCCGGTTCCTGCATGACCAGAAGGAGGTTGCGCATAAACTGGGCATGGCTGAAAACGACGATGAACGACTCGGGACGGCCGCGAAGCCGGTCTATGGTCTGGTGGATACGCTGCAGGAGATGCTTGTATGATTCGGCATCGTCGCCGTCCACATAGTCTGGATCCAGATGACGCCAGTAGGCAATGACCCGGGGCCGGCGCTGGGCCGATGTCGTACCGGTACAGGTGCGGGGTGACAGATAGACAAATTCATGGACACAATCCCACGTTTCTACAGGTACATCGGGATAGAGCCGCATGAGCGGAGCTGCCGTCTGCCGGGCCCTCAGGTAAGGGGATGTAATGATAAGCTTCGGTTTGGGGATAATAATGCTGACAGCCCGGGCCTGCTCTTCCCCCAGAGAGGAAAGCGGTATCGTACGATGATCCCGGGTTGCTTCACCCGCATTAGCAGCACTTTCTCCATGACGGACAAACCATATTTTTTTCAAGCCCTTTCCCTCCTAAAAAAATAGGGGCTGCCCCGTAAGACAGCCCCACCTGTTACATAACGCCAGAGACTTCCGCCTTAGGCTCGTGCCTATACTTTCTAAATATCAGCCTTCCATAAGCCATGAAGGTTGCAGTATGCATATACAGTACCCTTATCCACGGCATGGAAATCAGCTTTGGGAGCTTCACCCGGTTTCAGGTACTTAAAGGTCAATTTGCCATCGCATTCCAGGGCAATCCATTCGATGTAATGGTTGTCCAGCATAGGATGTTCTATCGAACCTACGGTCACCTGCAGCATAGCCCCTTCTTTAGCAATTGCCGGTGTATGCTTTTCAGCCGATGCATCTACGGTATTTGCCACAAGATGGGTCATCGGCTGGCCGCAACAGACGAGATTCTTGCCACCGCCGTTTTTGATGACGGCAATGATATTGCCGCATAATTCACATTTATAAAATTCTACTGCCATGTTCATACCTCCTTCTAGAAAAAAGCTTTGTTGACATGAAAAAGTAAATCATACTATTAGTATAGCATACTCAGTTCCCCTTTGTCTCCTGCCATATAGAGGATTGAACAAAATACATTAAAATTTATATTCCAGATTAATACCAACGTGTCATAGGCAGATCGTTGTTCGTCCCTTTGGTAAAGAGCAGCTGATGGACGTCAATATAGCCGATATAAAATGCTACGGCACAACCACAGAGGTATAAGTCCCACATGCGGACGAATTCCATTCCCTTATCGGCAGCTACCTGGTCACGTACCTTCTGGAAATTGTGATACCAACAGCTTAGAGTGCGATAATAATGACGGCGCAGACTTTCCACATCGAGGATCTGGAAATCGCCATCATAAGCCAGCTTCAGGATTTCATAGACTGTCGGCAGTGTGCCGCCGGGGAAGATATACTTGCGCATCCAGGGATTGCTGTTTTTTTCGTCCCGGCCATCAATATAATGGAGAAGGAACAGTCCGCCCGGCTTCAAAATCTGATTGGCAATGGACATATAGCGTTCGTACTGGGAACGGCCTACGTGTTCCAGCATACCGACGCTGACCAGCCGGTCATATTTCAGTCCCTTTTTGGGCAGATCCCGGTAATCCATAAGGTCAATATGGATCTGTCCTTCCAGTCCCAGTTTTTTGATGCGTTCCTGCCCCATGGCCCATTGTTCGTGACTCAGGGTGCAGCCATAACCGGTTACGCCGTATTTTTTGGCTGCTTCTATGAGCAGGAAGCCCCAGCCACATCCGATATCGAGGAGACTCATGCCCTTTTCCAGATGGAGTTTGGATAAAATATAATCTACTTTATTGCGCTGTGCCTGTTCCAGCGTGTCGTCATCATGTTTGAAATAGGCACAGGAATAGCTCAGGGTCGGATCCAGCCAGAGTTTGTAGAAATCATTCCCCAGGTCGTAATGAGAGCATACTTCTTCGCGCTGTGTCGATTTATCTTCTGACGGATAAAGAAGATTGTTGACAGCTGACCGGTCCAGGGAAAACTGGTCGATTTGTTCGAGAATGCATTTTAAGACGACGAACAAATCTCCTTCCACTTCGATATCGCCTTTCATATAGGCTTCGCCCAATGCCAGCGAGGTAGACGTAAGGAGTTCTTTTTTAGGAATATCCTTATGCACCAATACGCGGAACAGGGGTTTGCCCGTCCCTATGGTATAGGTATGGCCGTGCAGTACTACTTCAAAGCAGTACTTGTCAAACCGTTGCAGGTAATAAATGAGGAAATTATCCATAATATGCATGACTAAACACCTTCCATTCTCATCATATTATTTATAATAAACCTAGTCCGTCCATGCACCCCGGCAGACTACGTTTTCCAAAACCATCATAGTCGTAACGGCACCTACGCCACCCGGCACGGGTGTCAGTGCCCCTGCAACCTGGGAAACGCCTTCGAAATCTACATCGCCGACAGTCTTGCCATCGACGCGGTTGATTCCTACGTCAATGACGACAGCTCCCGGTTTGACCATATCGGCCGTTATGAGTCCCGGCGCCCCGGCGGCACTGATCAGAATATCCGCCCGCCGTGCCGCGGCTTTCAGATCATGGGTGCGCGTATGGCAATGAGTAACGGTCGCATTGCGGTTCAGGCAGAGCTGGGCCAGTGGTTTGCCGACGACATTGCTCCGGCCAATGATAACGACATCCTTCCCCGTCAGTGAAATGTGATAATAATCCAGAATGGCCATAACGGCACGGGGTGTACACGGTACAAATCCGGACCTCCCGGAAAACAGGCGGGCAATATTCGTATCGGTCAGTCCATCTACGTCTTTATCGGGACTGATGCAGTTGATGATTCGTGAAGCGTTGAGATGATGCGGCAGGGGCATCATCATGAGAATGCCAAAAATATGTTTCTGCTCATTGAAATGTTCGAGCATGGAAATGATGTCCCGTTCGCTTACCGATTCGGACAAACGGTAAATTTCAGCGGATAATCCGACGTTGCGGGCTACGCGCTGCATCGAAGAGGCATACATCGCCGAGGGCTTATCCTGACCGGCCAGGACGATAGCCAGTTCTGGACGGATATGTTGTTCCTGGAAATCGTAAATTTTGCTCTCTACCCTCTCACGATGAAAGGCTGCTACAGCCTTCCCATCTAACAATAACACAAAAACTCCCCCTTTTAACGCAGGAATGTCACGTGGACATCATCGCCATCCCTGACATATGTACCTGCTTTCGGACTCTGATATACGGCGCGTCCGGCTCCGTTCGGCACAAAGCCAAGCCCGGCTTTGTCCAGCCAGTCATTGACTTCCCGGTTATCCCAGCCAATGAAAGATGGCATGAGGATGCCGTCGTCACTGCGGTGAATTTCCGGCATATGGCGCCGCTGCCCCTTCTCTTCTTGTTTTCGACGTGGCAGCAGATTTTCCTGCCCATGAGATGGACGAATTCCCTTAAATCGTACAATTTCTTCCATAATCTCTTTGAATACAGGTGCCGCTACCTGGGCGCCATAATAGACGCCTGATGGATTATCGACGACGATGAGGACGACAAACTGCGGATCTTCCAACGGCCCAAAGCCGACAAAGGAGCCAATATACTGTCCTTCCGCATAGCCGGTTCCCTCGGCGTTGAGCCTCTGAGCCGTCCCTGTCTTACCGCAGAAATCATACCCGGCAATGTGGGCATTCTGTCCGCCGCCGGAAGAAATTTCTTCTGCCATGATTTTACTGATGGTCTTGCTTACGTCGGCCGAGACAGGCTGACCGACTTCTGTCGGTTCGGCCTTTTTATAAATGGAACCATCGGGATTATCGATTTCTTTGATTACATAGGGCTTCATCATATGGCCGCCATTGGCAATAGCCCCGAAAGCCTGGACCATCTGGAGCGGCGTCACGGCATTGCCCTGGCCGATGCCCATAATCGCTTCATCGACACGGCTCATAGAAGAAGCATCAAACAGGATGCCGGCCCCTTCGCCGGGCAGTTCGATTCCCGTCGGCTGGCCGAAGCCAAAACGCCGGGCATATTCCGTTTCTATGCGGCCGCCCATCTGCATGCCAATATATGCCATGCCGGTATTAATGGAAAATTTCAATATTTCCTTAATGGTGACATTGCCCATGCCTGCATCATCCCAGTTGTGGATGGTCCGGTCATCGACGTCGATATATCCTACGTCATG
>NZ_ONTA01000037.1:0-3157 GCF_900320625.1 Megasphaera sp. DJF_B143 | reverse complement strand
GACCTTCTGCATCGCCTGACTGCGGCCGATGACCATATCATGGGAATGACTGCTCAGAACGGCGACTTTGCGTATAAATTCATTCATATGCTGCCGCTGTTCCTTGAATTTTTCCCACAATATCTTCCATGATGACACATCCTGGATATCTACGACGATACAGCGCATCTGATGATTGCGGTCCAGTCCGGGAGTAGCCGTATAGACGAGCTTGCGCCCCTTATATTCGACAAGGGAGACGCCGTGCTGCCGTTTATGCAGCGCTTTATCCAGCAGTTCCCGGGGTATCTGCGTTTCTTCCCTGATTGTTTCGATAGACTTGCCTAATATGGCTTTCCGTTTCAGGCCGTATAATGCTTCAAACCGGCGGTTGACCCGTTTGATCATACCCCGGGAATCGAGCACTAAAAGTCCCGTCGAACCGGCTTCCAGCACGGCATCGATTTCCTCTACGACATCGCGCACGACATTCAGTTCCTGAACGGCACAGGAAGACACGCACGATTCATGGACAATGAAGATACTTCCCTGACGTCGCTTTCCTGTCTGCCATGGACGGATATGACAGATGAAATCACGCGATGCAGCCGTTACCACATAGCGGCCTTCACAGTGGACGGCATCAACCGTTTCTCCCAGTCTTTTGATGATTTCCCGGCACGATCCGGGCAATCTCCGTTCCAGATCACAGGCCGCACTGTTCCAATATACAGGAATCCCCTTTTCATTAACCAGTATGAGAATACAATACACCGCATCGGTAATCGCCATAAAATCTTCACGGGTTAATGCCAACGGTCTCGTATTCATCGCCATACACCTCCGGCAGTGGCAGGAAAACGTGCAGTATCGCAGGGGTAACAAGTCTATACTTTTATTATACCAAAAACAGCCCGCCCCTGTCCTGCACAACGCGAATCACTTTGTGTTACGCAGAAGAAACGAGTTTTTCCCAGCTTTTCTCCTCCTTTCCCTGTTTACGAACATCACTTTTCTTAGTATAATAGTATGTACTGTATTTTTTGATTATTCGAATTCATGAGGTGGAACATGTCATTAGTAGATGAAGTAAATAACCGCCGTACGTTTGCCATCATCTCTCACCCGGATGCTGGCAAGACGACATTGACTGAAAAACTGCTCCTCTACGGAGGTGCCATACATCTGGCTGGCTCTGTCAAAGCGAGAAAGACAGCCAAACATGCCGTATCTGACTGGATGGAAATCGAAAAACAGCGTGGTATTTCTGTCACCAGCTCGGTCCTTCAGTTCGATTATGAAGGCCATCATATCAATATCCTTGATACGCCGGGCCATCAGGATTTCAGTGAAGATACGTACCGTACGCTCATGGCCGCAGACAGTGCCGTCATGCTCATCGACGTCGCAAAAGGCGTCGAAGCCCAGACGAAGAAGCTGTTCCGGGTCTGTAAAGAACGGGGTATCCCCATCTTTACCTTTGTCAATAAAATTGATCATTTCGGCCGTAATCCTTTCGACCTGATGGATGAAATCGAAAATATCCTGGGCATCCACGCGTATCCCATGAACTGGCCCATCGGTCTCAATGGCAATTACCAAGGTATCTATGACCGGACGACAGCATCGATTGAACTGTTTGAAAAAGACACGTCCCACGGCCAGCGCAAGCTGGCATCGACCAAAGGTTCAGCCGACGACCCGGTCTTCAAGGAACTCCTCGATGACGATGTACATCAGGGACTCATCGACGACATCGAGCTCCTCGATATGGCCGGTGACGAATTCGATATGGAGAAAGTAAAAAATGGCCAGCTGACACCGATGTTCTTCGGTTCAGCCATGACCAACTTCGGTGTCAAGCCCTTCCTGGAAGAATTTCTGCGCCTGGCTCCACCGCCCCAGCCCCGTCCCTGTGCCGAAGGCGTAGTCGAACCGACGTCTGATCAGTTCACGTCGTTCGTATTCAAGATTCAGGCCAACATGAATCCCCAGCACCACGACCGCATCGTATTCATGCGCATCTGCTCCGGTCAGTTTGAAAAGGGCATGACCGTTACCCATCGTCAGTCGGGAAAGACCCTGCGTCTCATGCAGCCCCAGCAGTTCCTGGCGACAGAACGGACTATCGTCGAAGAAGCCTATCCTGGTGATATCATCGGTGTATTTGATAATGGCACCATGGGCGTCGGCGATACACTGTACTCAGGCAAAAAGAAAGTCACCTTCAAAGACTTCCCGACTTTCCCGCCGGAATTATTCGCCCGCATCCGTGCCAAAGATTCGATGAAGCGCAAGCAGTTCCTGAAAGGCATGACCCAGCTGGCCCAGGAAGGGGCCGTCCAGATTTACGAAAATCTCGGCTCCATGGAAAGTTATATCGTCGGTGCCGTCGGCCAGCTGCAATTCGAAGTGCTGGAATACCGGCTGAAGCATGAATACGGCGTCGATCTGGAAATGAACACTCTGCCTTACACGGTAGCCCGCTGGATTCAGACCAACGGCCATGACTACAAGGAACTGAAAAATATCGACAGTGCCATGATTGTCAAAGACCACAAGCAGCGTGTCGTACTGCTCATCGCCAACGAATGGCAGACCAACTGGATTGTCGAACGGAATCCGGACTTTACTTTCTGTACGACACCAGATGAACTGGCCATTGACGAACCAGACGAAGAATAACGATTCCGGCACGCATCCCGCGCTTAAGATTCCCTGTCAACTGTCAGATTTTTAATCTCAAACTCAAAAACGAGGCTATCGCATTATGTAATTTTAACCTAATGCGATAGCCTCGTTATTTTTCTTTATCTATGTTTTTCTTATCCAAATCTTCTGAAATCTTGCGCAATACCTTCTTTGCCTGCTGGCGCCGGTGCCAGTACCAGAGTCCGCCATAAATCACCGTAATAGCGATAATCAGTATGGTAAGGCGCAGGGTATGATCTTCGAACATAACCACATCGTGTCCAACGAACACTTCACAGGCTACCGACGGAAGCTTGCCAATAAAACAGCCCAGAATATAATCGCGGTAACTGATATGGCTCAGAGCGCCCAGGGCCGTCACCAGTCCGTTGGGTGAATACGGTACAGCCCGTGCTACAGTCATAGCCTGCCACGTGCTGTAATGGTCCAACTTACTGAGCATTTTACTTTTTTCTATGACTTTTTT
>NZ_ONTA01000186.1:0-19604 GCF_900320625.1 Megasphaera sp. DJF_B143 | reverse complement strand
TGTCCGATATGGGGCGCTTTTTTTCGCTCCTTTCACGAGGACATGCCGTCGATGCCGCCCGGGATCAGCGCATGCTGGATATCCTGAGCCATCAGGAAGATAACTGCATCCTACCGGCCCAGCTGCCTCATACGGTACGGGTGGATCACAAGACGGGGGAACTGGATGGCATATACCATGACTGCGGACTCATTTATGCTCCGTCCGGACCGTTCATTTTATGCCTCATGGCGGATGGCGTATCCGATGAACCCCGTCTGTTTTATGGGCTTTCGTATTTTACCCGGGCGGTATATGACGAACTGGCCCGGTCATAGAAACACGGCAATCAGATATATTCAGACATATTATAAATTTTTTAGAATACTTTTCTACAAAAAGGCTGTAGAAATCATGCGCATATGATATAATAAGATATTCAATAATATGTGGCAGTCATATGCCAGACGGAATAGGGGAGAGAAATAGTGGCAGAAAAGGAAACATCACAGCAGGCTCCGGTGCCACAGGAATATATCGTGCCGCTGGCAGGTGTTTTCAAGGTCCTTGGTGACCCGACGCGCCTGCGCATCCTGCAGGCACTGATGGGAGGAGAGTGTTGTGTCAGTGATCTGGCGGACAAACTGGTCATGGAACAATCGGCCGTATCCCACCAGTTGCGTGTCCTCCGGGATGCGGCGCTTGTCCAGTTCCGGCGTCAGGGAAAAACGGTTTATTACTCCCTTGCCGATGAACACGTATATACCCTGCTGAAAGTAGGGCTGGAGCATGTGGCGGAATGAGCCGTAGCTGAGAGAGAAGGATCTATATGTATATTTGTTTGATGCGTCACGGTAAAGCGGAACCATACAGGGACGGGCAGGATGACAGCGGACGCGTTCTGACCAGCCGGGGTATACAGGATGTCCGTGATATGGCGGCATTGGCCCGGAAATGGTGGCCCGGTGGTACGACCCGCATCTGGACGAGCCCGCTTATCCGGGCCTGTCAGACGGCAGATATCATGAGCCAGTCCCTGCAGCCGGCCGCCATCCGCACGGATTGCTACATAGGCGATGGCGACCTTTCCGGCCTGTATGAGGAGCTGAAGGCCTTGCCGGAAACGGATACACTGCTGATTGTCGGACATCAGCCGTATCTGGACCGGTGGACCGAAGCCTGGACCGGTTCTCCTGCAGGATTCAAGACGGCCAGTATGGCCCTGGTTTCGTATGATCCCTATGATGGGAACTTCGGAAAGGGAAAATTGCTTTTATATCTGCACCCGGCTGGCGCGCGCCTGTTCCTGGGACAGGCTGCCCAGTAATGTGATTTTGACTCTTGGGAGGTTTTATATATGAAACATGTGTTATCGATTGCCGGTACAGATCCGTCCGGTGGTGCCGGTGCGGCAGCGGACTGCAAGACCTTTTGTGCCCACGGCTGTTTTGCCCTCAATGTTATTACGGCTGTTGTTTCGCAAAATACACAGGGCGTACGCGGATATATGGATGTAACGCCGGATCTCATTGCCGACCAGATTGATGCTGTCTTTGAAGATATCGACGTAGATGCCGTCAAAATCGGCATGGTAAGTGTGCCGGAAACGATTCGCGTCATTGCCGATAAACTCCGGCAGTATCAGCCGCGCTTCGTCGTCATTGACCCGGTCATGGTAGCTACCAGCGGACACCGGCTGCTCGTCCCCGAAGCGGAACAGACGCTGAAAGAAGTCCTGCTTCCACTGGCCGATGTCCTTACGCCAAACATTCCTGAAGCAGAAGTGCTGACGGGAAAGACGATAGAAAACCTGTCCGACATGGAAGATGCGGCTAAAGCTATCAGTGCCATGGGTGCCAGGGCCGTCCTGGTCAAAGGCGGGCACCGCGTGGAAGATGCTACGGACATTTTATTTGACGGTCAGGAACTCCATTACTTCAAGGGCAAACGCGTAGACAGTACGAGTACCCACGGTACAGGCTGTTCGTTGTCAAGCGCCATTGCTTCAGACCTGGCTAATGGCATGAGCCTTACCGATGCCGTGGCGGAAGCCAAGCAGTATGTGTATGAAGGGATTGCCCATGCCGAACCGATTGGCAAGGGGCACGGACCGATCCATCACTTCTATGAATTATATAAAAAGGCGGGCCTGCAATAGCCCCGGTGTGAGGTGATACTATGTTTACAAAAAAACTGAAAAAGGCTGCCCTGGCAGCGGCGGCAATTTGTACCATCGGCGGAGCGGCCTTTGCGGCGACACCGCAGCAGACCTATATGGATGCAGTGAATACGATGAGTACCCATCCGGAAGGGACGTATACGACCCAGGTGAAGATTGTCATGCCCTTTGTTGGTACCGTTACGGGCCATCAGCAGGCGTTTATCCAGCTGGAACCAGAAGCAAAAGCCCGTTTCGACACGTGGGCGACAAGCAGCCAGGGCGGGGATAGTGAAAAAGTTTCCGGTTACATGGAACAGGACGGGGCCAGACTGGTCATTTATTATCCCCAGACAGAACGGAATAAAAATAAGTCGTCCAAAACAGTATGGAAGAAAGCATCTATACCTCTGAAAGACGGCCGTTCTATGGCAGAAATCATTCGTCATGAACAGCACAAAGATGTCCTGAATGGCGTTAAATCGGTGACGGCCCTCGGCGGTGACCGGTATAATGTCGTCTATGATATGTCCCGCATTTATAAAGATGGCGACGAAAAGGAATGGGAAAAACAGGGACTTACGAAAGCGGAGGACCGGGAACTGTTGAAATCCGTCCTTCTGGCTCTGAAGGACAGTGGCGATGTATCGGCCCAGCTGACCATTGACCCCCGTTCCCACCGGATTACCCATGTCTCGGTACCGCTGACGGCACAGATGCGGTCTGTCACATCGGCTATAGCCGATAAGGCAGCAGATTATGCACCGGACAAGAAAGCGGAACTGGCTATGGCCAAACAGTTTGCCATGAATAGTACGGTATCTTTTGACTGTGACTGGTCTCTGCTGCCTCAGGGGATTGATCTCACTGTACCAGAATCAGTTAAGAAAAAAGCGGTAGAAGATAAAGATGGCAATATTCTCGTGCTTCAGGTCGGCGACCAGAAATAATATATGCTTTTTGCCAGGCATATAGTGTATATTTTTATCGTTATTTTGAAAAATTCTTGTCAAAGAAAATCGATAGTTATTGACAGATAGCCCAAAATAAAAGAAAATAATAGTAAGTAGTTTGAGCGGATACAGCACGAACCCAAATATGTATAGGAGGTAAGAAATTGGCTAAGAAGGAAAAACTTCTTGTAATTCCTCTGGGAGGCCTGGGTGAAATCGGTAAGAACATGACCGTTATCCAGTACGGCGATGATATTGTTGTCATCGATGCCGGGCTGGCATTTCCTGACGATGACATGTTCGGTATCGACCTGGTCATCCCCGACATGAGTTACTTGATTGAAAACAAAGATAAAGTGCGGGCTATTGTCATTACGCATGGTCATGAAGACCACATCGGCAGCTTATCCTATCTGCTGAATGAAGTGAATGCGCCTGTATACGCGACGAAACTCGTCTGCGGTCTCATTGAAGGAAAGTTAAAAGAAAATCATATTACAAATTATCAGTTAAACGAAGTGCATCATGGAGATGAAGTGCAGATCGGCTGTATGAAGGTGGGGTTCATTCATACGAATCATTCCATCCCCGATGCGAGCGCTCTCTACTTCCGTACGCCTGTAGGTACCATTGTCCATACGGGTGACTTCAAGATGGACCTGACACCGGTAGACGGACTGCCTATGGATATCCACAAATTTGCCGACCTGGGCCGCCGCGGCGTACTGCTTCTCATGTCAGACAGTACCAATGCGGAACGGCCGGGGTATACGGAGTCGGAAACAACCGTCAGTGTCGCCTTCCGCAAAGCTTTCGGCGAAGCGAAAGGCCGGATTATCCTGGCGACATTTGCATCCAACATTTCCCGTATCCAGCAGGCTATCAATACAGCCGTACTGTTCAAACGGAAAGTTACTGTCCTCGGGCGCAGCATGGTCAATAACGTGCAGATTGCCATTGATCTGGGCTACCTGGAAGTACCGGACGGCGTGCTCATCGAACCGGATGAACTGAACCGCTATCCAGCCGATCAGGTGCTTATCCTGACGACGGGCAGCCAGGGCGAACCTATGGCCGGCCTGTCCCGCATGGCATCTAATAATCACCGCAGCGTCAGCATCATGCCCGGTGATACGGTTATTATCTCGGCAACGCCGATTCCAGGCAATGAAACCGGTGTGGGCCGGACTATCGATAACCTGATGAAGCTGGGCGCTACGGTCATTGCCGGTCGGGATAAAAGAATGCATGTTTCCGGCCATGCCAGTCAGGAAGAATTGAAGATCATGCTCAGCCTGATCAAGCCGAAATACTTCATCCCTGTCCATGGTGAATACCGCATGCTGCGGAAACACGGGGAACTGGCCGTACAGATGGGAGTGGCGAAAGATCACGTCCTCATCGGCGATAACGGGCAGATTTTCGAATTCTCCAACCGTTCCGGCCATAAGACGGGCCATGTCAATGCCGGACGCGTCTTTGTCGATGGCCTCGGCGTCGGCGATGTAGGTAATATCGTCATCCGGGACCGGCAGCAGCTGGCTATGGAAGGTGTTGTCATCGTCGTCATGACCCTGGCAAAGGGCACGAGTCATGCTCTGGCAGGCCCGGATATCGTATCCCGTGGATTTGTCTATGTCCGGGATTCAGAAGAACTCATGCGTGAAGCCCACGAAAAAGTAGCAGCTGTACTGGAACGCTGCGAAGCCGGTAATATCCGCGAATGGGCTGTCATTAAGTCGCAGGTCCGGGATACGCTGAGCCGCTATCTCTGTGAAAAAACACGGCGGCGTCCTATGATTCTGCCTATCATCATGGAAGTATAGCCTAAATTGCATACAGCAGGCAGCGGAGGTTTATGCCTCCGCTGTCAGTTTTGATAGCCCTTTTATCTGGAAGGAGTGGAACTCTATGGAGCAGACACGTGCCGGTTACTGGACAGCAGGCGTCTTCTTTGCTGCTTTGCTGCTGATCATGGCGCTGCTGGCCCCGCTGGTGCCGGGACTGCCCTTTATCGGAGCTTTGATTCTTATATTTTACTTGCCGGTCCTGTGTGTCCAGTATGGACTTCCAGTGGCATTGCTACTGGCGGCCGGTCCTGTGCTGGTCCTGGCTTTTATGGCCTCTCCTGTGCTGGCGGCGCTGCAGTGGGGCATCCCGGCTGTCATGGCCTTTGCTGTAGGAACCGGGTATAGCCGCCGTATCGCCCCACTGCGCATCTTCGGATTTGTGGCAGGCGGCATCATCGCCCTTGCCCTGCTCGCCTGTCTCGGTGTGACTGTCATCGGAAAGGTACCATTATACGATATGCTTCAGCAGATTGTGAACCAGGCAGCCGATGAAGCCGTAGCGTATTATATACAGAGCAATCCCGCTTCGGCCCAGGTAGTAGCCGTCCATCAGGAAGTCGAAATGCTGAAGAAGACCATTCCCGTCATGATACCACTTCAGGTCTGCATGGGAATTCTCATGACGGTCTACCTGCAGATCCGCATTACCCAGCCGGTCCTGGCACGCAAAGGCTATAATATTCTGCCCTTTCCCCCTATCCGGCTTTGGGAAATTCCACGGGCTATGGTATACTTATATATACTGGCTATGGTCATGAAATACTGGGGGACGTCCCGGCACATTGACTGGCTGAATATACTGGCCGTCAATGCCGATCAGCTGGCCTCATTTTTTATCTGTATTGAAGGACTGGCTTTTATTCTGTACCTGCTGCAACACCGGCTTGTGTTAAAATCGGGATCGCAGGCTATGATAGTCATCCTCGTACTCTTTGTCCCCATATTCCAGATTGTGGCGTTTATTTTCGGACTCGCGGATATGCTGCTCAATTACCGCAAAAAACGGGAAGCCATGTAACCGCAGGAGGCGGGAGTATGTTTAAAAAATTATTAACCAACCGCAATGAAGAGACCTTTATCGGCGTCGTGCTGGTACTGCTCCTGATCGTTGCCTTTTACAACTGGATTATTGCGCTCCTTGCCGGCATTGTCATCGGCGGCGTCTATGTTCTGACGCATAAGACCAATACGGAACGGAACAGGGAAATCAGCCAGCTTTTCGATGCGATTTCCCAGAGTGTAGACCAGGCATCGACCTATGCCGTCCAGAATCTGCCTATTGGCATCGCCATTGTCGATATGGAATCGAGCCTGTGCTGGGCTAACAGCGTATTCCGAGACTGGGTCGGTGATATCGAAGACGATCAGCGGCTGGATTATATTATGCCGAACCTCAATATCGACAAATTCTGGGGGAAATTCGGTTACTTTTTTGAACATATTGGCAAGCGCTATTATCGCGTAGTCTATAAGTATCTGCAGACAGAGGGATCGGAAGAAGACAACTATCTCATATTGTATTTTGAAGATATCACGGAAACGGAACAGCAGAAAATGAACTGTCTGGCTGCAATGCCTGTCTTTTGTGATATCGCCATCGACAATATGGAAGAAGTCGGTAAGGGCATGACAGCCGTACAACAGGCGACGCTCTGGACCAATGTCAACAATTGTCTGATTGATGCGCTGACAGCACACAATGCGTTTGTCCGTTCTTATGGCAATGACAATTATATAGCCTGCCTGAGCCGGGAAGCGCTGAATACGCTGAAGGAAGATAATTTCTCCTTCTTGGAACAAATCCGTTCTATCCATACGGTCAACCGCATACCCGTTACGGTCAGCATGGGGATAGCCGCGTTTTCTGAAGATATTGTTACACAAGGAAAGGCCAATTTCAACGAACTGGCGGACAAGGCTCATTCCGGACTCGACCTGGCCCTGGGGCGTGGCGGCGATCAGGTCGTCGTCTATGAAGAAGATGGGACCGCGCATTTTTATGGCGGAAAGACCCGGTCTGTAGAAAAAAATACCCGCGTCCGTGCCAGAGTCGTATCTCAGGCTATCAGAGAACTCATTGAAACCTCTGATCTGGTGCTCATCATGGGCCATGAACGGGAAGATTATGACAGCATCGGCGCCGCTATCGGCGTAGCACGCATGGCAAAAATCGGGGGCAAACCTGTTCATATCGTCATCAGCCGCCAGACGGAAGCCATCAGCCGGATTGAAAAGGAAATCCGCGACGTGCCGGAGTTTAAGGACCTGCTCATCACGGCCGATATGGCCGAAGTGGCCTGCAATGACCAGACCCTGCTGTTCATCGTCGATACGCACCGGCCGGATATGACCGTGGCACCGCAGCTTCTCGATAAGACGGAACGGCGTGTCGTCATCGATCATCATCGCCGCAGCAGTGATTTCATCAAAAAACCACTGCTCGTGTATACGGAACCGTCCAGTTCCTCGACGAGCGAACTGGTGACAGAATTACTGCAATATTTTGACGAAGACCCGGAACTGCAGAAAATCGAAGCGACCGCCCTCTATGCGGGCATCGTCGTCGATACGAAGAATTTTTCTGTCCAGACGGGTGTGCGCACCTTTGACGCGGCTGCCTATCTGCGCCGCTGTGGCGCAGATCCGGATATTGTCCGCGAATTGTTCAGTTCTGATTTTGATTCGGTCAAACTTAAGGCACGGCTGCTGTCGGAAGCGCGCATTGCTGATGGTATCGCCATGACGAGCTGTCCCAAAGAGGTTCCCAACGCTCAGATCATATCCGCCCAGGTAGCCGATATGCTGGTCAATATTACTGATGTAGAAGCAGCCTTTACATTTTATGAATTACCCGATAATATCATAGGTGTCAGCGCCCGTTCCAAGGGTGATATCAATGTGCAGCTCATTATGGAAGCCATTGGCGGCGGCGGCCACCGCACGGTCGCCGGCGTACAGCTCAAAGGGCGCACGCTCATAGAAGCACAAGATGAAGTCATGGATGCCATCCATGAAGTACTCGATAAAGGGAGAGATACAGTATGAAAGTAGTATTATTACAGGATGTAAAAAAATTAGGTAAAAAAGGCGATATCATAGAAGTATCCGAAGGCTATGGCCGCAATTTCCTGCTGCCCCGCAAATTGGCTGCACCGGGAACATCCGGCAATATCAACGATGCCAAACAGAAAAAGGCTGCCGCTGTCCACAAGGCACAGGTCGCTTCTGATGAAGCCCTTATCCTTGCCAGCCAGCTGAAAAAGGTAGAACTGACGATTCCTGTCCGCGTCGGAGAAGGTGGAAAGATTTTTGGCGCTATTACGGGGAAAACAATCAGCGAAGCCGCTAAAGCGCAATATAATATCGATTTAGACAAGAAGAAAGTAGAAATCAAGAATCCGATTAAAGCTTTGGGAACGTACGATGTCGTGATTCATGTCCATCCTACTATTTCCAGTGAAATTAAAATTCATGTCGTAGAAGAATAATTCCTGAGGTCAGCCTATGAAAGAATTACTGGATAAGCTGCTGCAGCGTCATAAGTATCTGGAACCGACTGCGGAAGAAGAACTGCGCCGTCAGGTGAATGTCCTGTACGGTGCCTTTACCGGCCTGATCGGTCCGGAAAAGATGGTTCTCCGGGCCAGCAAATATTCGGCTTTGGCGTACGTTCATTCGGAAGACCCCCGCCGTCGTATCGTCGGGCTGCAGCGGCTGGTCTATGAAGATGCGTCATATGATAAGGTGCCTTCTGATGACGAAGTTGTCGATGTCCTGAACGAGCTGGAGAATGTGCTGGCAGAAATGCTGGCCCGTCAGGCCGTGGAAGAACGGCTGGAAAAGAAAATCAGCCAGCGCATGGAAGAAAAGCAGCAGGAGTACGTACAGGAAATCAAAATGGAGCTCATCAAGGAGGAACTCCACGATGTGGAAACACCGCAGACGAAAAAAAAGCTGGACGATCTGCAGCATCTTGATTCCATTCATCTGACAGAATCGGTCATGCAGCGCGTCCGGCCTAAAACGCTTTCAGCCATTGTAGGTCAGGACCGGGCTGTCGAAGCGATGGAAAGCAAGCTGGCATCGGTGTATCCCCAGCACTTGCTCCTGTACGGGCCTCCCGGCGTGGGAAAAACGACGGCAGCCAGAATTGTCCTGAATGAGGCAAAAAAGCTGCCTTTTACGCCCTTTGGACCAGATGCGCCCTTTGTCGAAACGGACGGGGCGACACTGCGCTGGGATGCCCGCGATATGACCAATCCGCTCATCGGATCGGTCCACGATCCCATCTATCAGGGTGCCCGTCATGACCTGGCTGAAACGGGGATTCCCGAACCAAAACCGGGACTGGTGACGGAAGCCCACGGCGGCATTCTGTTCATCGATGAAATTGGTGAAATGGATCCCATGCTGCTCAATAAACTCCTGAAAGTACTGGAAGACAAGCGGGTCCGCTTTGAATCAGCGTATTATGATGAAACGGATCCCCATATTCCGGCGTATATCCGCAAATTATTTGCCGAAGGAGCGCCTGCTGATTTCGTGCTCATCGGTGCGACGACGAGGGATCCGTCAGAAATTAATCCGGCTATCCGGTCCCGGTGCGCCGAAATATATTTCGAGCCCCTCGTGCCGGCTGATATCCAGCAGATCGTCACCAATGCGGCACAGTCCCTGGGTGTTACCATGGAGGACGGTGTAGCCGAACTGATTAGTACCTTTACTATTGAAGGGCGGAAAGCCGTCAATATCCTGGCCGATACGTACGGTCTGGCTGTCTTCCGCTCCGGCAGCAATGATCATGTCGTACTGACGAAAGAGCTGGTAGAGAGGGTGGCCCAGATCAGCCGTCTCGTCCCGTATGTGACCGAAAAAGCGTCATCCCTTCCGGCTGTGGGCAAAGTCTTTGGACTGGGCGTAGCCGGTTTTCTCGGTTCCGCCATCGAAATTGAAGCCGTTGCCTATCCGGCCCGTACGCCGGGAAAAGGGTATTTCCGCTTCAATGATACGGCCGGCTCCATGGCCAAGGATTCCATGTTCAATGCCGCCGCTGTCGTACGCCGCATAACCGGTAAGGAATTGTCTGATTACGATGTCAATGTCAACTTCGTTGGAGGGGGCAACATCGATGGCCCCTCGGCGGGTTGTGCCATCACGACGGCACTGATTTCGGCAGTTACGGGGAAAGCAGTCCGACAGGACATTGCCATGACTGGCGAAATTTCGATACAGGGACTTGTCAAGCCCGTCGGCGGTGTGTTTGAAAAAGCATACGGAGCTCGCCAGGCTGGCATGAAAGGCATAGTGATTCCCGAAGAAAATCAGCGGGATATACCGGAGCATCATCTGAATCTTCAGATTTATAGTACCCGCACCATTGAGGAAGTCCTCGATATCATGCTTGTAAAATAGGGGAGAATAGTATGGAACAACGGATTCCGCCGCAGAATGTCGAAGCAGAACAGGCCGTACTCGGCGCCATGATGCTCGACCATAATGCTGTCATCACGGCTATGGAAGTCTTGCAGCCCCATGATTTTTACCGGGAAATACACCGGACCATTTTTGAGGCTATGGAAAACCTGCACCGTGAAAATAAGGAAATCGATCTGATTACCTTACCGGAAGAGCTGCGCCGTATGAAAAAACTGGATGCAGCAGGCGGTCTGGAATACGTCCTCAGTCTGCCCAATCTGGTGGCGACGGCAGCCAATATTGAATATCATGCCAATATCGTCAAAGACAAGGCAATGACCCGTGATCTCATCACGACATGTACGGATCTGACGACAGAAGCCTACGATGGAGAAAAAGAAGCAGACGAACTCATAGACGATGCGGAACGAAAAATATTCCACCTCGCTGAAAATAAAAAAAGCGGCGACTTTGATCCTGTCGGAAAAGTCGTCGAAGACACGCTGGATAAGATTTCCAAGCTTTATGAAAATAAAGCCGGCCTGACGGGGCTGCCTACGGGATTCCGGGACCTTGATAAGCTGACGTCGGGCTTGCAGCCATCAGACCTGATTCTCATTGCAGCCCGGCCGAGTATGGGCAAGACGGCCTTTACGCTGAATATTGCCCAGAATGTCGGTGTGCGTCAGCATAAGACGGTCGCTTTTTTCTCTCTGGAAATGAGCAAGGAACAGCTGGTGCAGCGGCTGCTGTGCCAGATTTCCCATATCGATTCCCAGAAGCTCCGGACAGGCCAGCTCAATACGGATAAGGACTGGGCCCAGCTTACCGATGCGTGTGACAAATTATATCAGGCGCCGATTTATATCGATGACATGCCGGGGATTTCCGTATCGGAAATGCGCTCCAAGGCGCGGCGGCTGAAATCGGAACACGGTCTGGATTTGATTATCGTCGATTATCTGCAGCTCATGCAGGGACGGAATTCAGAAAGCCGCCAGCAGGAAATTTCAGAAATTTCCCGCTCACTAAAAGCGTTGGCGAGAGAGCTGAAAGTACCTCTTATCGCCCTTTCCCAGCTCAGCCGCAGTGTAGAAAGCCGCCAGGACAAGCGGCCCATGCTCAGTGACCTCCGCGAATCGGGGGCGTTGGAACAGGATGCGGATATTGTTGCCTTTCTCTACCGGGAAGATTATTACGATAAGGAAACAGAGAATCAGCATATTACGGAAGTCATCGTGGCAAAACACCGCAATGGCCCGACGGATACGGTTAAACTCTACTTCCGTGGCGAATATACGCTGTTCCTGAATCTGGACCCGACTCACGAATAAAAGATATTTTGCTTTTACCCATATACCCAGACGGGGCTGTAACAACATGGTTCTCTCCATGTCGTTACAGTCCCGTTTTGGCATGTACGATATCGAGATTGCGCAGGAGAATCTTTTTCCCCCGCCAGGAAAAAGGCCGGTTCCCGTAAGTTGTGCGGAACTGGCGGTTCGTAAGTGATTCTATATCTTCTTTCCGCAGCATCGTAAGGCGGTTTTGACGGAATTCCACTATGGGAGTTATGGGAACACCCTTATTATGGGGACAGACCCGCTGACATTCATCACAGCCGAAGATGAGCGGTGTCCTGGCTATAACCTCCATTTCCCTATCGGTAAGGGGTTCCTTCTTCTGGGTAAGATAGGATTTGCAGAGATGATAGTCATATGTTCCCTCCGACAGGCAGCCGCCAGGGCATATGCGCTGGCAGGCACCGCAATGGAGACATTCCCTGTCCATAGGAGCGTCCGGTGTGAGAGGCAGTGTTGTCAGGATGGCACCGATAAAGCAGTACGATCCATACACGGGATGGATGAGACATTGATTGTCACCTACAAATCCCAGACCGGCCTCTACGGCCAGCAGCCGTTCTGTGAGAGGGGATGTGTCAGCAATGCAGCGCTGTGTACCGCCATACGAGGTCAGGATAGCAGACAGCTTTTCCAGATAGGCCGGGACGATGAGATGATAATCTTCGAGCTGACAGTAGAGCGAAAGATTCGTCTTTTCTGTCTCTCTGTTGTAATAGGGAAACAGAATGACGACGGCGGCCTTGCAATCCGGTAACAGAGACGTCAGGTCATAGCGCTCCATTCCCTTTCCCGATGCCAGCGGACAGACGGGCTGCTCTGTTTCCGGAACGGGCAGATGGGCACTGGCGATGCCGGTACAGGTAAGGCCGAGCCTGCGGGCGGCGTCTTTTATGAAATCAGTGTTCATGGACTGCTTCTGATACCGGTTCTTCCAGTTCCGGCGGCAGGATCATCCCTTCTACGGACAGGGACTCTGTGGGAAGTGTATCGGCAGCCAGTGCCGGCGTGTGGCGGAGAATATAGTCATGAGCCGTTATATAGCAAATGCCCAGATGGCTGTCCATGGCCTGGCAGGCTTCGTGTGTGTCTTTGGTTTCCAGGGCATGGACAATCCGCCAGTGCTCTTCCGCTGCTTCGGCACAGCGGCTGCGGCGGCTGTATAAAGAATTAATGCCGGTCCGTTTGATTTTATCCCGCATTTCTTCAACGAGACGGCGCAACATCAGATTGCCGCTGGCGACGATGATCGTGTTGTGGAACTCCGTATCGGAACGGATGAATTCCTGATAATCCGGTGCTGCCTGGGTCTGCTTATACTTAAACAGCTGCTGCTGCACCGTCTGGCGCAGGACTTCCAGATGGTCGGCAGAGATATGTTCGCAGGCCAGCCGTACGGCAAGAATTTCCAGGGCTGTCCGGATCTGGAAGATGTTTTTCAGATCCTGCATACTGAGCCCCTTGACCAGGATACCCCGCTTGGGAATATACTGGACCCAGCCTTCTTTCTGCAGCTGCAGTGCAGCCCGGCGGACAGGCGTGCGGCTGATTTGAAGTTCCGCGGCCAGCGTGCGTTCGCTGAGCATCTGGCCATTGACGTAGGTCTGATCGAGAAGCCGCTGTTTCATCGTACGGTAGACCTGCATCTGTAAGGACTGATTTTTGTATTCCATAACTATATCAACCCCTTTGTGTTTAATGAGCTATCAGTATTATATCATATCCCACAATAGTTTGTTAACCAGTGGTGGCTGTCTTTTGGCATATCCAGAGATGGCAGGCTATGGTATAATAAGAGCGTCGGGGGATGTGGGATGGGAGGCTGAATCATGACCAGGGAAGAAATATCGCAGCATTTCGGCTGCGGTACAGTGGAACAAGCATATGAAAATTCCAAATGGTTTTCTGTCTTTATGCAGCTTCTGTTTACGGGCGTCGGCATTTATTTCTTCTGGCTCATGCTGGCAGAAACGACACTGGCAGCCAAGCTGGATAACATAGCCGTCCTGATTTTTTGTCTCTGGCGTATCGACCGGCAGCGCGATGTCATTTGTTACGTCACGGCAAAGGGGCTGGTCGTCCGGCGGCAGTTTATGTCTCTGGAAGAGTTTTTTGATGAACAGCTCCATCCGGACCGCAATCTGGTGTTTATCCGCTATGAAGATATTTTTGAAATTTCCGACAACTGGAAGGAAATACAGCTCGGAGCGGCAGAAGAAGGCGGCCTGGCCGTACTGCCCGTTCATCTGCAATTCCTTCCCCGGCAATATAAGCAGGAAATCATGGACCGTATTAAAAAAGAACAGGAAACGGATGATAAGGACGATAAAAAGGGATGACAGGCGTTTCTGTTTAACCATGTGTTATTGCATTATCCTGACCTGAACTATGATAATTCCGTATACCTATTTTACTTTATTATTTTAATAAAATAAAGTAAAATATAGGCATTGATGTTTTACTTTATAGTCCTTGAACAGGATGTGGGGGAGCGATCAGATGAGACATTGGCAGAAATATGCCGCAATAGGCATGACGGCTGTACTGGCTGCCGGTCTTATGACCGGTTGTGGCAGTGATAAAAAAGCAGAACAGGGTGCATCAGGAGAAAAAAATAAAATCGTCATCGGTCTCGATGACAATTTCCCGCCTTTCGGATTTCACGATGAAAGCGGGGAACTCGTCGGCTTTGATATCGATATGGCAAAAGAAGCGGCCAAACGCCTGGGCATTGAAGTAGAATTCAAACCGATAGACTGGGACAGCAAAGAAACGGAATTGAACAGCAAGAAAATCGATGCCATCTGGAATGGCCTGTCTATTACACCGGAACGGGAAAAGAATATCCTCTTTTCCCGGCCGTATGAAAACGGGCCGCAGATTCTCCTCGTACGGGCCGATTCTCCCATCCAGGGAAAAGCGGACCTGGCAGGCAAAATCGTAGGCACGCAGCAGGGCAGTACCGGTCTGGAAGCCATCAACCAGGAACCACAGCTGCGTGATTCCTTCAAAGAACTCAAGCAATATTCGGATAATGTGACGAGTTTCATGGATCTGGAAGTCGGACGTATTGATGCCGTCGTCGTAGCCAAGACGACAGCCGCTTATTTTATGCAGAAGAACAAGGCGAACTTCCGCATCATCGATGTAGGATATCCCGATATCCCCAGTGGCGTCGGCATGCGCAAGGACGATACGGCACTGAAGGCAAAACTGGATAAAGTGCTGGAAGACATGCATAATGACGGTACGAGCAAAGCCATCTCGGAAAAATGGTTTGGCATTGATATTTCGATGTAATAAGGAGGATATGAAATATGAACTTAAAAAAAGTAATACTGGCAGGCACGCTGGCAGTCACGACGGCAGCCATGATTACAGGTTGCGGCGGACCGGATAAAAAGGCAGCAGACCAGAAGCTGCCTGATAAAATCGTCATCGGCCTCGACGATAATTTCCCGCCTATGGGATTCCGCAATGAAAGCGGCGAACTCGTCGGCTTTGATATCGACCTGGCAAAAGAAGCGGCCAAACGGCTGGGTGTGGAAGTAGAATTCAAGCCCATTGACTGGGACAGTAAGGAAGCGGCCTTACAGAGCAAGCAGGTAGACCTCCTCTGGAATGGCCTGACTATTACCAAAGACCGTTCGGAAAAGATAGCTTTTTCCAAGCCGTATATGAAAAACGCTCAGCTTCTCGTCGTGCGGGCGGATTCCCCGATTACGGACCGGGCTGGTCTTGCCGGAAAGATCATCGGTACCCAGGAAGGCAGCAGTTCTATTGATGCTCTGGATAAGAATAAAGAATTTGAAAATTCCCTTCAGGAAGTCAAGAAATACGGCGATTTCGTCAACGCCTTTATGGACCTGGAAATCGGCCGGACTGACGGTGTCCTCGTCGATAGCGTAGTCGGCCGCTATTACATGACCAAGAAAGAAGGAAAGTTCAAAGTCATCGATGATAAGATGGGCGATGAACAGTTTGGCGTCGGCATGCGCAAGGACGACAAAGTGCTTCAGGATAAGCTGAACGACGTCTTGAAACAGATGACAGAAGATGGTACAATGACTAAGTTGTCCGATAAATGGTTCGGGGAAGATATTACGATTCCCGTTAAATAGTGTATAGTGTTGCTGTATCTGGTGGAGGGGCCGCCTGTGTCTGGGCGGCCCGCTTGTTTGTCCTGACACAGGTACATAGTAAGGGAGTGCCTTATGGAGTATTTATTGCATATCGTGCCTGCCGTAGCCGTGGGGCTGCAGGTTACGCTGAAGATTTTCATCATTACTATTGTGCTCAGCCTGCCTCTCGGGGTGGTCATGGCTATAGCCCGTATTTCAAAAATCAAGCCCCTCAGCAAGTTTATGGGAGCCTATATCTATATCATGCGGGGCACGCCGCTCATGCTGCAGATCCTCTTTATCTATTATGGCCTGCCTTTTATCATCGACGGTCTGAAACTGGCGGACTTCCCGGCAGCCATCATCGCCTTCGTCTTTAACTACGCCGCATATTTCGCTGAAATTTTCCGCGGCGGCATCCAGTCTATTGACAAAGGCCAGTATGAAGGGGCTAAAGTTCTGGGTATGACCTATGTCCAGACCATGCGCCGCATCATCCTGCCCCAGGTCGTAAAACGCGTCCTGCCGCCGGTGGCGAATGAAACCATCAACCTGCTGAAAGATACGTCCCTGGTCTATATCCTGGCCATGAATGATATCCTGCGCATTACCCGGTCCATCGTACAGCGCGATTTTGATACGACCGCCTTTATCGTAGCCGCCGTCTTCTATCTCTTCTTTACGTTTATCCTCACCAAGGTATTTAGTTATCTGGAAAAACGCTTTGCCGTATACGATGAATAGGAGGCACTACGATGAGTTTTATTGAAATGAATCATATCCGTAAACAATTCGGGAATCTGGAAGTACTGAAAGATGTGACGCTGCATATGGAACGCGGTGAAGTCATTTCCATCATCGGTCCATCCGGCAGTGGCAAGAGTACCTTCCTGCGGTGTCTCTGTCAGCTTGAAACCATCAATCGAGGAGAAATCATCGTCGATGGACAGTACATGGTCAAGACGCCGGAAGGCAGCCAGCGCGCCATCTACGAACCGGCTTCCCGTGTACGGGCCATCTGCCGCCGCATGGGCATGGTATTCCAGCATTTCAACCTTTTCCCCCACATGACGGTCCTCGATAATATTCTCGAGGCTCCCCGTGTCGTCAAGGGAATGAAGACGAATGAAATCCTGCCTATAGCTGAATCACTCCTCAAACGGGTCGGCCTGTGGAGTAAGAAGGACGCCTATCCGTCCCAGCTTTCGGGCGGACAGAAACAGCGTGTGGCCATTGCCCGGGCTCTGGCCATGCAGCCGGATATCATGCTCTTTGACGAACCGACATCGGCACTCGATCCGGAGCTGACCGGAGAAGTACTGCGGACTATCAAGCAGCTGGCCGATGAAGATATGACCATGATCATCGTGACCCATGAAATGGCCTTTGCCAAAGAAGTTTCCGACCGGGTCCTGTTCATGGCAGACGGTATTGTCCAGGAAGAAGGAAATCCGGAACAGATTTTTGAACATCCGCAGAATGAACGGACCCAGAGTTTCCTGAAATCCATGCTGCGCTTTTGATCAAAGCTGCACTGTATATTTTAGATATATGGTGCAGTTTTTTATTTCTCCCACGGATTCCGGTATTTATGATATAATGGAAAGGTAAACAATTCGAACGAAAGGCTGTGGTATTATGATGAATCGGATTACCTTGCCGTCTGGCCTTGTATTGGATATGTCCCACCTTTACGGGCCGGATGCCTTGATAACGGAACGAGAAGTGGAAGAGTTTGCTCCTGTCTATCAGAAAGCTCACTCTGTCATGATGGAATTGCGCCAAAAGGGAACGGTTGCCGGCCACCTTTCTAAAGATGGGGAACCGGAAGCGGTACTCTTTCCGCAGCTGCCGTATATTGCAGAAGGCAATATCAATAATCCTGAACGCATCGTGGCATTGGAAGAACTGGGACGGACGGTGCGCAACCGCGTCGATGCCGTCGTATTCTTCGGCATTGGCGGGTCGTATCTGGGCGGCAAAGTCCTGTTTGATGTCCAGTGCGGCGAATTCTGGAACCTTAAGAGTCAGAAAGACCGCAACGGATATCCTAAGGCATTTTTTGCCGGTAATAACGTCGATGCCCATAAGTTGTCCGGCCTGATTCAGACAATGCGTGCAGAAAGTACGGGACAGCAGGATTACACGGTCATGGCCGTCGTTATATCCAAATCGGGATCTACTATCGAGCCCATGTCGAATTATATGATTTTCAAAGAAGCCATGGAAGCTGCGGGGATTTCTATGGAAACCGTAGCCGTCACCGATCCCCACGAAGGAGAAAAGGAAACGCTGCTGCATACGCTGGCCCGTGAATCGGGCTGGCCTATCTTCTACGTACCGGACGGCATCGGTGGCAGGTTCAGCGTCTTTTCCGAAGTAGGACTCATCGTCGGAGCCCTTACGGGATTTGATATCCGGTCCTTCCTTGCCGGTGCCCGTGAAGCGGATCAGGCTGTCAAAAGCGATGACATCACGAAAAATCCGGCCCTTCTCAACAGTGTCCTGAAATTCCTGGCCGGAAGCCGCCATGGGAGAAACCTGGAAGTTCTCATGCCCTATGCCGACAATCTGAAATCTTTATCCGAATGGTATATCCAGCTCCTGGCAGAATCACTGGGTAAACGGCTGAATAAAGAAGGGCAGGTCGTCCATTATGGACGGACGCCGATTGTCGCTGTCGGTACGACGGATATGCATGCCCAGACGCAGGAACACCAGGAAGGCCCCCAGGACAAAGTCGTCCAGTTCGTCTCCATCGAAAAATGGCCTGATGATCTCGTCGTTCCCCATACGTACGATTCCTTTGCCAAACTGGCTGCCTTCAGCGGCCTGCCCTTGAGCCGGATCCTGGAAGCGGCGCGCCGGGCTAATGAAGAAGCCCTCATTGGAGATGGCCGGCCCAGTGCCAATTTCATCCTTCCTGAACTGAACGCCTTTTATCTGGGAGAGCTCATGTTCCTGCTCTGCTGGTCCATTGCCTATGAAGGGGAATATGCCGATGTCGATGCCTTTAACCAGCCGGGGGTAGAAATATACAAACGCTATCTGGGGCAGCATCTGGCAGAAATGAAAAAATAACGGGTTCGTTCCCGGCTCCGCCATTAGGCGTAGATCTGATGTCTTTCGTTTAAATTTGTAGTGAAAGGTGTACTGTGTATCATGAATATTCTCGTTACCGGGGGTGCCGGATATATTGGCAGCCATACTGTAAAAGCATTATTGGAAAAAGGTCATTCTGTAGTCGTACTGGACAATCTGTCCAGGGGACACCGTCAGGCCGTACCATCAGACGTGGAACTCATTGAAGAAGATATCCACCATCTGGAACGGGTAAAACAAATCCTGACAGACCGGAAAATCGAAGGGGTCATGCATTTTGCCGCCCACAGCCAGGTAGGGGAATCGATGGTCAATCCGACTATCTATTATGACAATAATATAGTCGGTTCCTATTACCTGCTGGAAGCGGTCCGCCAGGCCGGTGTGCCTTATATGGTTTTTTCATCTACCGCTGCCGTATATGGCGAACCGGAACAGACTCCCATTACAGAAGATATGCCGTATGCGCCGACCAATGTCTATGGACAGACAAAATTGATGATCGAACACATGCTGGCCCAGTTCAGCCGTGCCTATGGTCTGCGGTATGTGGCCCTGCGTTATTTTAATGCCGCCGGAGCCGATGCAGATGGCAGAATCGGGGAAGATCATACACCGGAAACCCATCTGATTCCGTTGATTTTGCAGACGGCTTTGGGACAGCG